>JAEWIW010000113.1 GCA_023386855.1 Bacteroidota bacterium
TTGATGCACAGGGCAGGAGAATAGCGCCTTTGTATAATTATTTGAAAACTTACCCCGATAATTTATTAAAGCAATTCCACCAGGAGCATGGTGAAAAGGAGCAGATAGCAGTTGAAACCTCTTCCCCAATCATGGGTCATTTAAATGCAGGATTGCAATTGTATTGGTTTAAACATGAGCGGCCCTACAAATTCAGGAATTTACATACTGTTTTGCATTTTCCCCAGTTCCTGGGTTACCAGTTAACGGGTGAATTATTTGCGGAGATGACAAATGTTGGATGCCATTCAGCCATGTGGGATTTTAAAAACAGGTGTTATCATCAATGGCTGACCAAAGAAGGGGTTTCCCCGTTCCTGTTGCCGGTTGTACAGGGTGATCATGCCGTTGAAGTCAATTATGAAGATTGTGGAAGGGTTGCTGTTGGTGTTGGTTTGCATGATAGTTCGGCGGCGATCATTCCCTATTTGTTAAGTTTCACCGAGCCATTTGTAATTGTATCTACCGGTACCTGGACGATCAGCCTGAATCCTTTCAACAAAAGCCTGCCGCTTGCAGGGGAGTTAGAAAATGGATGCCTGAGTTACCAGGCCTATAATGGAAGCCCGGTTAAAGCATCGATGCTTTTTGCTGGTCATGATCATGACCAGCAGCGCAAGCGCATCGCCACATTTTTTAATGTTGATGAGGATTATTTTAAATCACTTTCATATGATGCGAAATGCATAAACGATATACAGGAAGCTACTAATGAAGATAATTCCTTATACAATATTGGTCAGCCTGGTTCTCCTACCGATCCCTGTCATTTCCATTTGCGTAACCTGCAGGAATTTAAAACGCCTTCACATGCCTATCACCAGTTGCTTATAGATATTATTCATAGGCAATCAGCTGTTACAAGATCAGTGATTAATGATGATAATATTAAAAACATGTATGTTGATGGTGGCTTTTCTAAGAACAGGATATACATGCAACTACTTGCAGATGCATTTCCGGAAATAAATGTGTATGCAACCTCAATGACGCAGGGAACCGCCCTGGGAGCGGCTTTGGCCATTCATCGCAGCTGGAATGAAAAGGAATTGCCATCTACTTTAATCAGGTTAAAGCATTGGCATAAAACAAAAGATTCTATTTTAGGATAGCACAGGATAGCAAATCAATTTTCCATAAATACATTTACATCACGATTTATATGATTAGAAATCAAAAATATTTGTGATGAACAATCTGG
This sequence comes from Bacteroidota bacterium, assembly GCA_023386855.1. Taxonomy (GTDB): domain Bacteria; phylum Bacteroidota; class Bacteroidia; order Chitinophagales; family Chitinophagaceae; genus Flavitalea. The sequence goes on from JAEWIW010000113.1 coordinate 1,241, forward strand.
CCTCCAAATTCAAACATGTTAGTTATTTATGGGATGAAAAGAAAGCTGCCGAGCTTGCTGGCGATGAAGTGGAATTATTGATCTATCGGTCTAATTTACTGGGTGCAGACCTTAGGTTAACGAATTATGGGGGTGGAAATACTTCCTGCAAAACATTTGCAAAGGACCTGTTCTCCCCGGAAGGTGCGCCTGTTGAAATTATGTGGGTTAAAGGATCCGGGGGAGATATTGGCACCCTAAAAAAATCCGGTCTTGCTGCATTATATCTAGATCGTCTCCACAGTTTAAAAAACATCTATAAAGGAATTGAACAGGAAGATGAGATGGTTGAATTGTTCAATCATTGCATCTATGACCTGGCTAGCAAGGCTCCTTCAATTGATACCCCATTACATGCCTTCCTTCCATTTAAACATATTGACCACCTTCATCCGGATGCTGCCATTGCTATAGCGGCTGCAAAGGATGGGAAAAAAATAACGGAAGAATTATTCAATGGAACAATCGGATGGGTAGAATGGCAAAAGCCTGGATTTGATCTGGGTCTTCAATTAAAAAAATGCCTGGATGATAATCCTGGGATTAGAGGTATAATGTTGGGAAGCCATGGTTTATTTACCTGGGGCGATAATGCATACGACTGCTATGTAAATACCCTTGAAGTAGTGGAGAAATGCGCGGAGTACCTTGAACAAAACCTTGGCAAAAAAGGTCCAGTGTTTGGAGGACAGAAACATAGCTCATTACCCAGCCAACAAAGGATCAAACAGGCGGCAATGCTTGCGCCCATTTTGCGCGGATTGTGCAGCAGCCAGCAAAGAATGATCGGTCATTTTACCGATGATGAAAGGGTGCTTGAGTTTATTAATTCAAATGACCTGGATCGGCTAGCTCCCATGGGAACCAGTTGTCCCGATCATTTTCTTCGTACAAAAATCAGTCCCCTGGTTCTGCCTATTGCTGCAGAAGCTGACCTTTCTGATGTTGCCTCTATTAAAGCGCAATTGATTCCTTCTTTTGAAGCATACAGGCAGATGTATGTTGATTATTATAATGCCTGCAGGCATGAAAACAGTCCTGCCATTCGAGATGCAAATCCCGTGATCATATTGTATCCTGGTGTGGGTATGTTCAGTTTTTCAAAAGACAAGCAGACCGCAAGGGTTGCCGCGGAATTTTATATCAATGCCATCAATGTAATGAAAGGGGCAGAGGCAGTGAGTGAATATACTGCATTGCCAAGGCAGGAGGCCTTTAATATTGAATACTGGCTACTGGAAGAAGCTAAATTGCAACGAATGCCCAAGCCTAAGTCTTTAAGTGGCAAGATTGCATTGGTTACAGGCAGTGCCGGTGGAATAGGAAAAGCAATAGCAAAAAAATTCGCGGAAGAGGGAGCCTGTATAGTATTGAGCGATGTGAATAAGGAAAGGCTTGATAATGCATTGAATGAATTTCGTAAGCTGTTTGGTAAGGATGCAGTGGATGCAACCTTACTCGATGTTACTGATATTAATTCCGTGTCAGCTGCCTTTGATAAGGCCAGTCTTGCATTTGGAGGAATAGATATAGTGGTAAACAATGCTGGTATCAGTATTTCAAAATCTATCGCAGATCATAGTCTTGAAGAATGGGATCTTCTTTATAATATCCTTGTAAAGGGACAATTCATTACTTCAAAGAAAGCAGTTGAGATCATGCGTCGCCAGGGATTGGGTGGAGACCTCGTTAATATTGTTTCCAAGAACGCATTGGTTGCAGGGCCGAATAATTCAGGTTATGGATCAGCCAAAGCTGCCCAGTCGCATCTTACCAGGTTGATGGCTTCTGAATTAGGCGCTGATAATATCAGAGTGAATACGGTTAATCCAGATGCAGTGATTGCAGACAGTAATATATGGGCCGGTGGATGGGCCGAAGGTCGTGCCAAAGCTTATGGCATCACTGTTGAAGAATTGCCTGCATATTATGCAAAGCGTACACTGCTGAATCAAATCATTTTACCCGAAGACATAGCCAATGCCTGTTATGCACTGGTAGGTGGATTGTTATATAAATCGACCGGCAACCAGATTAATGTGGATGGAGGCGTAGCCATGGCCTTTGTTCGGTAATAATGCATCACTCATTCTTAATGCCTGGTAAAATGAAAATGACTTATAATCCCGACTACCCTGATGTTGAATCCCTGAGAGAAAAAGCAAGAACCAGGATACCACGTTTTGCTTTTGAATATGTTGATGGTGGATGTAATGAAGAAGTAAACCTGGTAAACAATACTTCTGATATCAGGAATATTGCATTGAAGCCTGAGTATTTAAAAACGTTCAAAGGTGTTAACCTTGAAACAACATTATTAGGGCATACTTATAGTGCGCCTTTTGGAATAGCCCCTGTTGGCCTGCAAGGATTAGTGTGGCCGGGAGCGCCGGAAATCATTGCGCATGCTGCATATGAAAATAATATTCCTTTCATTTTAAGTACGGTTACCACTTCAAGCATTGAAAAGATTGCCGATATAACAAGAGGAGAAGCATGGTTCCAGTTGTATTATCCTGCCGATAATAGTGTAACAGATAATATACTTGGTCGATTGAATAGCTCGGGATATAAAGTATTGGTATTACTTGCGGATGTTCCGTCATTTGGATATCGGCCAAAAGAAATACGTAATGGATTGGCCATGCCACCAAGGATGACCTTTCGGAATATTATGCAGATCGCTTCGAAGCCCAATTGGGCTTTACGCACGCTGGTCTATGGACAACCAGAATTTGCCACATTAAAGCCTTATATGCCTAAGGGAATGAATATGCATCACCTGGGGCTGTTCATGAATAAGACTTTCAATGGTCGACTTACCGAAGAAAAGATCAGTTATATCCGGGAAAGATGGAAAGGTAAACTGGTGATAAAAGGTGTGGCCAGTGAAGCTGATGTTGAAAGAGCAGTGAAACTCGGTATTGATGGATTGATCGTTTCAAATCATGGAGGAAGGCAACTGGATGCTGCTGAGTCTGCCATTCATTCACTTAAGAGAGTGTTGAAAGTTGCGCCAAAAGATATGACAGTCATGATGGACAGTGGGCTGAGATCAGGCCCGGATATAGCACGCACATTGGCAACCGGTGCCTCATTTACCTTCCTGGGAAGAGCATTTATGTATGGTGTAGCTGCTATGGGAAAAGATGGCGCAGCGCATACCATCAATATTTTAAAAAAGCAACTTCACCAGGTTATGGAACAATTGAGTTGTCAACAGGTTTCTGAGCTGCCGGTGCATTTAATAAAGGATTGAGGAAAAGATAACCATCAATTCCAATTGGATATGAAAATCATTTCCTTAATTCATTTTCATACCTTCCTTTTTCCCCACCTGGTCTAATGCCGCTCTTAAGCCTTTGGCCAAATTCTCAGCTTTACCAACTCCCCAATAATGTAAAAAGAATACCCTGGGTTGCTCATGAACCATATGGTTGTGTAATGCTACTACTTCAATACCATTTACAATAAGTGATTTTAATACAGGTTCCACTTCGTCCTTGAGCATCACGAAATCACCAGCAACGGCGGCTTTTTCCATTGTTCCCTGCCATGCCGCCCAGGTATTGAACCCCATAAAAGTTGTTACCTGCACTCCATGTTCCATAAGGTTGACATCAGGACGACCAATGGTATATTTATATACGCCTTTATTCATTTCACCTTTGTATCCTAGAGCCTTCGACAACCAACTTGTATCAATCGTATTTTCTACTGTTTCAATTGAAGCTGTTCCCTTTGATGGATCCCCTCCTCTTAATGCTGCTATCTTATCCAGCACAGCCTTTGCCTTTTGTGCCATGACTTCCGCCGGCCCTGTTCCACCTAAATGCATGAAAAGAATATTCGGATGATTTCTTACAAAATGATTGTGAATGGCAGTGCTGGTTAATCCCTGCCTGATGATCTCCTGCTGAACAGGAGCCAGGTCAGTTTCCGTTACAACAATATCTCCCATCAACATAACACCATCTTTTGCAGGAGTGAATGCTATCCATGTTCCAAGGCCCATTGCAGGAATAATTTTAAATCCATCCACCTTTACATCCAGGTCGTTTTGCGGGACAGTTATTTTATACTCACCATTGTTTGATATTCCTTTTTTTCCAATGATATGTTCAATGGTATCCGTGTTCAGTTCACGGTGTTGACCTGGTTAATTCACTTGTGCACCGGCTGAATGGCATATTATGATAATACATAAAAGGGTTAGCATGGTTCCCTGTATTATGGTTATTTGCTTCTTCATATTGGTTGATTTAGAGCTATACCAATTTACGATTTTGAAATTAGTTCGTTTATAATCCCTTTTTAGTTGCGACTTAGCCTGGTTGGGAAGACTTAATTACAGATTAACTATCTTGAAGATTTTAATGTTTATCAATCAAGATTAATCTTCCAGATATGAAGAATTCCCGGGGCTTTATTTTTGTTATCCTGCTGTGTTCAGTGCCATTTCTTTTTTCTTTTGATAAAGATCCAAATGATTATGTAGGCGCCCAATGGCTAACTACCCTTGACACAACTGGCAAAGAATACCCCGTCATACCCGGTGATCTTGCTGATCCTTCCGTTATCCGGCAAGGCAATATTTATTACGCTACAGGTACCTCTTCGGAGTGGGCTCCGCATTTTCCCATCTTTCAGTCCACCGACCTGTTCAACTGGAAACAATCAGGTTATGCATTGCCTGAAACGCCTTCATGGGCTGCTGCTTCTTTCTGGGCGCCTGAACTTTTTTACCATAAAGGAACCTATTACCTCTATTATGTTGCGCGCAAGAAAAGCGATGGCATTTCCTGCATAGGCGTGGCTACTTCAAAAGATCCTGCAAAAGGTTTTACTGATAAGGGCATCCTGCTTGAATTTGGTAAAGAAGCCATTGATCCTTTTGTAATTGAAGACGATGGTCAATTGTATATGACCTGGAAAGCTTATGGGCTCGACCAGCGACCTATTGAAATTTTAGGTGCACGGATGACTGACGATGGGTTGAAAATAGTAGGAGAGCCTTTCATGCTTTTGCGCGATGATGCGAGGCAGGGACTGGAAGGTCAATCGATCGTTAAGCGCGATGGATACTATTACCTGTTCTATTCACCTGGTAATTGCTGTGGTCGTGGTTGCAGTTATAAAACTGAAGTGGCAAGATCTGTGTCATTAAAAGGACCATATACAAGGTATGATGCCAACCCATTGCTTTCGGAAACGGATGAATGGAAATGCACCGGTCATGGTACGATGGTAACTACAAATAAAGGCAAGGATTATTTCCTTTATCATGCTTATAGCAAAGCGGCTGATGTATTTACCGGCAGGCAGGCCATGCTTGGAGAAGTTAGATGGAACGGTGATACAGGATGGCCTTCCATCAGGCCGCTGGGTGAAAAAGCAGGTATCAAGAAACATTTCAGGGATGATTTTACCAGCACAACCCTGGGCGATTCCTGGCAATGGGATTTTCGTCATGCAAAGCCTTCCTGGAAAATCAATAAGGATGTATTGTACCTGTCGGGACAAACTACTGATGATAACCCAACCGGCATCGTGTTAACGGTTCGGCCTATTGCAAGCAATTATGAAATGACAACCGAAGTGATCAATACAAATTCTTCACTGAAAGGATTAGTGCTTTATGGCGATGCTGGTCAATCAGTGGGTATTGGGATTAAAAACGATATGATCCAGTTATGGGAAGTAAAGAAGGGTGAACGGTCTGTCCTTAAAGAAACAAAGATCAATGGAACCGGGCCTGTTCAGTTAAAGATGAAAGCCAATAACGGATCGCAATTAAGGTTTTATTGGAAAGAAAAAGGAAAGGATTGGACGGAGCTTGTAATCGGAGCTGGGCCATATGATGGCAATTTCCTTCCGCCATGGGATCGCAGTCCAAGGCCGGGTATCCTGCAGCAGGGAACAGCGCCGGGGGCTTTCAGTTATTTTGAAATAGGATATAGATAGTATGGATCGTTGCCGGGGGTTTATGGAATTGGAACGGGAATAAGTCAAATCCCTCTTTCCTATCTTTGCTGCTAAACTGATTCCATGAAGAAGTATAGTATGGTGTTTGTATTGCTGGCAGTGGTTTCTTTTTCTTTTGCGCAGCTAAAACCCGTTCCGCTCGACAAGGATCTTACTTCGGTAAAGTATCCTTATGAAGTGAAATTTCACTCATTCAATTCGCAGCAGCAGGAAATGAAGATGGCCTACCTTGATGTTCTGCCTTCCAAGCCAAATGGTCATACCGTTCTATTGCTGCATGGAAAGAACTTCAATGCCGCTTACTGGGAATCGACCATAAAAGCGCTTATACATGAGGGTTATAGGGTGATCGCACCTGATCAGATAGGATTTGGTAAATCAACCAAGCCTACCCATTACCAATTCAGTTTCCAGCAACTGGCCAATAATACCAGGCTGATCCTTGATTCATTGAAGATTTCAAAAGTCACGGTACTGGGACACTCCATGGGCGGAATGCTGGCCTCAAGGTTTGCATTGATGTACCCGGATCTTACGGAAAAACTGGTGCTGGTCAATCCCATTGGACTGGAAGATTATAAAGCGCTGGCCGCATACCAGACCATTGACCAGAATTACCAGGATGAACTGAAGAACACTGTTGAATCCTATAAAAATTACCAGCTGAAATTTTATTATGATAATAAATGGAAGGCCGACTACGATCCATGGTTGAACCTGTTGGCAGGCTGGACCCTTCACAAGGATTATCCCATCATTGCGTGGAATGCAGCACTGACTTCCGATATGATCTTCACCCAGCCCGTGGTATATGAATTCCCTAATATTAAATGCCCAACCTTATTGATCATTGGAACCCGCGACCGCACTGCACTGGCAAAGAACCGGGCGCCAAAGGAGATACAGCCAACTATGGGACTGTATAATGAACTGGGAAAGAAGACACGTGATAAAATTCCAAATTCAACATTGGTTGAGCTGGATAATGTTGGTCACCTGCCGCATATAGAAGCGTTCGAAAGGTTTATTACACCGCTATTATCTTTTCTTAAAAAATGATTTATTCTTTTCCCATATCCCTTAAAACCTCCCTTGCTACTTCAATAGTATAACGGATATCTTCGCTGGTATGCCTTGCACTGATATACCATAATCCTCTCCCGATGATCCTGATTCCCTTGTCATGCATTCCTGAAACAAAACGGTTCAGCATTGCTTTATCATAGTGAAGTGTATCCCTGTAATCTTTTATTTCTTTCAGTTGGGTAAATCCTGTATGGAACATGGGCCCCAAACCCTGCACAAGCATGGGTAGCCCGGCTTCACACGCTGCTAATGAAAGTCCTTGCATTAATTCCCTGCCTAAAGCATACATCTGGTTATAGGGATCTTCCTTCTCCAATATCCTGATAGTGGCCAGCGCAGCTGCAACTGTTGCATTGCCTGAATTCATCGTTCCTGCATGGATCACTTTTCCCTCTTCAACCAATTGCATCCATTCACGCTTTCCCGCGATAACGCTTAAAGGATATCCACTGGCAATGGCTTTGGCCAGTATGGTCATATCAGGAATTACATTGAAATAGCTTTGTGCTCCTTTTAATCCCACCCTGAATCCTGTGATCACTTCATCGAAGACCAGGGCGATACCATTTTCTGAACATATATCTCTTAAGCCCTTTAAAAATCCTTCCTGGGGAACAATACATCCATTATTGCACATCACCGGTTCTGTAATGATGGCCGCTATTTCATCCCTGTGCACTTCAACGGTTTTTTGAACCAGTTCAAGATCATTCCAGGGAAGAATAATGAATTCTTCTTTTGTCCTTTCCGGTAAACCAGCCGACCAGGGGTAAACATTGGGTTGCATTCTATCGCCTAGCGCTTCCTCCGATGGAGTACTGATGCCCCATGCCACATTATCGAGCCAGCCATGGTAATGGCCTTCGAACCTCAGGAATTTTTTTCTTCCTGTTTTGGCCCTGGCAATCCTGAATGCGGTATGAACTGCTTCTGAACCATCAAGGCAGAAACGCATGAGTTCTGCCGAGGGAACCAGTTCCTGTATCTTTTCTGCCAGTTCAATTTCCTGCATATGCTGCCCTGCAAACAATTGGCCTTTCGCTGTATATTCCTTCACTGCTTCCAACACTCCAGGATGCGAATGCCCCAATATTAATGGGCCCTGGCTCAATGTATAATCTAAATACTCATTACCATCAACATCATAGACCCTGTTGCCGGTACCATGTGTATAGAACAAGGCATGAGGGTGATTATATTTCCTGAATTCTGATGCTACTCCTCCTGCAAGAACTTTCTTTGCACGTTCCAATAAATTAGCGGACTCCCTGTAACGATTCTTTGACTGGTTCATTGATCTTGATGGTTTGTTTTTTGGGCCTTATAAGTAATAACAGGATAATACATACCGGGATGAGCATTGATGCCGACTTGAAAATTGTGCCAAAGCTTATTTCTGCATCTCTTAAATATCCGCCGGCATATATCCCCAATCCTCCTACTATACAACTGAAAAGATTCAGTATCCCATATCCTGTGGCTCTTATATTAGGACCTGCAATGGTGCTTAGTATCGGCATCATGTTGGTATCGCTGAAAGCCTTTGTTACAGCAAACAACATGAACAATGCAATGGCAATCCAAATCAGTGATGATTCACCTGCGAAGTACACTGCTGGTGCTGCTACCAGTAAACCCAGTGCTGGTACAAGCATTCTGCCTCTTTTATTTTTTTTGCTCCATTTGTCTGCGAGTATTCCACCGATCACTAACCCTGTTACAGAAGCAGGGTACAGGTATGCTGTTGCGTAAATACCGGCATCTTTTTGCGACTGTCCAAAATGCTGGATATAAAAAGTGGGAAGCCAGGCGGCGATCAGCCATGATACAATGCTTAGCAGGCTCCAGAAAGCAAGCATATAATAATAAGAGCGGCTTGTAAAAAGTACCCTTAGTGTTCTGCTGAAATTTGATTTGATCACTGGCTTATTCGCAGGCCCTTCAGCTAATGAGCTTTCTTTTGGTGCATCTTTCAGGAAGATCGCTACAATAACACCATAGGAGATCCCAACCATACCAAATATGGTGAACGCATGATTCCAGGTACTTTCCTGTGCTATCCATCCGCCAATGAATCCAAGACTTGCCCCTATAAATACGCCTGCCATATGAATTCCTGTTGCAGTCGATTGTGTTGGTCCTTTATGGTAATCGCTGATCAATGCAAGTGCGGCTGGAATATAACAGGCTTCACTAAGCCCCATCAGTGCCCTGGTAGCTACCAGCTCATTGAAAGTGGTAGCATGGCCGGTTAACCATGTTACCACCGACCAGATAAAAAGGCTGATGATTATGATCGTGCTTCTTTTAAAACGGTCGGCAAGATAGCCGGCAAGTGGACTAAACAGCCCATATACCCAAAGGAATACGGCAGTCAGTAAACTGAATTGTTTTTCCGACATGGGAATGGCTTCCGTTATGGAAGTATGCATGGTGGTAATGGTATTCCTGTCGAGGTAATTTAATAATCCAACAAAGAATAACAATACTACCGTCAACCAGGCCCTGGGAGGGAGTCTAGTACCAGGCTTCAGTTTATTGATTTTTACTGCCATAGATTTTATTTTTACCAGCTAGTCCAACCGCCGTCAACAAGTAAATTATGCCCGGTGATATATGCAGATGCATCAGAAGCCAGGAAAATTACCGGTCCTTTTATGTCTTCATCATTTGCAAATCGTCCTAATGGTGTAAGCCTTCTATAATTTTCAGTGAATTCATTTTCTCCGAATGCTGCTTCAACACCAGGTCCATATCCTCCAGGACTGATACAGTTTACCCGCACGTTATACTTTCCGTAGTAATTGGCCATCCACTTGGTAAGGCCAACCATTCCCCATTTGTCGTAAGTATAATTCAGTGGGCTTGTCATTCCTGTATTTCCATATACTTCGAAATTGGGGCCCACCGCGCCCTGTATGGATCCTATATTGATTATGCTCCCGCTATTTTGTTTTACCATTTCAGCTACAATATATTTGGTGATCAGCATCAGTCCCGTAGCATTGATCGACTGTGCTGCTTCCCAATCCGATTTTGTGGTGTCCTCGAGCTTTTTATATCCTTCTCTTGATACTGCATTATTGACAAGAATATCTATTCTTCCATGATTGTTGATGGTATGGTCAACCAATGCAGTAATGCTTACTTCTTTAGCCAGGTCAAGGTAACAGCCTTCCGCACTAAAACCGGATGATTTAAGTTCATTAGCCAGTTCACTGCATTTCGTAATGTTCCTTGATGCAATGATCACATGGGCTCCTGCTTCTGCAAGTGCTGTTGAAATGGGTTTTCCAAACAGTCCTGTTCCCCCGGTTACCATTGCTATTTTGCCATTAAGGCTGAAACGGTTTGAATAATGCATTGATCAAAATTTATTTATTCCAGAGCGCTGGTGTAATGATTCTTTCTTCTATGTTCCTGAAACTTTCAATTATTTCCTTCCTGGCCTCTTCTTCAAGCTTGGGTGTTTTCATTAATCCTGCGTTTTCTTCCAGTTGTTCAATGGTATCTGCTCCAATAATGATACTTCCTACACCGGGTGTGTCCCTTGCAAAAGAAAATGCCAGTTCCTTAACACTTTTATTTACTTGAACAGCAATTGAATTGATCTTTTGAAGATAAGGCTTTGCACTGAGCAGGTGAGGAGGTAGTTCATTTTCCTTCATTAGCATCAATCCCTGGAGGTAAATGCTACGGATGAACACTATAACATTGTTATCCATCAATGTGTGCATTCGTTCATTTTGTAGCAAGCGTGAATCAAAAAGATTCATGGGTACCTGTACATGATTTATATATTTCCAACTGCGGATATCGCTGATAGGGTTAGGCGTTTCAAGCGATATCCCTCCTTCGCTAATTAGTCCTTCATCTTTTAATTTTTCAAACAGTTCGCTAAGCAGCCTGGTAAGTTTGTTTATATCCTGGTCGATCCGGGTATGAACCATGCAAATGGGAAGAAGCGGTACATGGAGTTTTTCCAATGATGCCATGATGCTTTGACG
>JAEWIW010000212.1 GCA_023386855.1 Bacteroidota bacterium
ATTTACGGCCACTCCGCCAGCCATTTTTCCAATCTTTCCGAACTGTTCATTCTTCAATGCACTGGCCAGTGAACTGGAACGAATATTTGAAGCACTTTCAAAATCATTATAGAAAAAATGAACTGCGAGGCTGGGCTGCTGGATATCTGATTTATCCTGGGAAAAGCCCTGGGAAACAAAAAATAACAGTAGAATGACAATACCTGCCAAATTCTTCATAAACAAGGGTTTTGATACGAGTTAAGCAAAATTAGCAGAAGGTGCTGAATAGCAAAATTATTTATTTGATAGGTCCTTTGCCTCACCAGGCTTTTTCTTTCCCAGCACTTCCAGCTTTACTTTCTCTAACCCTCTTCCTACATAACCCAGCTTTACCGCTGCAACCCTGCTAAGGTCTATCAGTCGCTTGTTCCGGGAATGCATGCGGTCGTTAATCCTTACAATTACAGTACGTTTATTTCTCAGGTTGGTAACTTTAACCCAGGTACCTAATGGAAGACCATTATGCGCACCGGTAAAAGCAGCAGGGTCGTAGGGCTCACCGCTTGCTGTTGGCCGTCCTTTGAATTTTATATGGTAATAACTGGCCACGCCATATTGTACCTTATCAAGATTTTTTTGCCTGCCCGTGGTATCCTGGATATTTTCACCTGGTGTTAGTTTATTAAAATGCTGGATAATTAAAGGCTTAATCAAAGGTTTCGCCGGAATGTTGTGGGAATGAAACAATACACCAAGAAACAGGAGGATTTTCATAGTTAAGGATTTATAGTTTATTTCGAAAATAGCGTTCTCTCAACAGCCTGTCTTCTCCATAAATATCATCATAAAACCTTATCCTTCCGTCTTTTGCTTCGCAGCTGAAATACCTTATATAAATCGGCACTCTTTCAAACCCGTTGACCAGCTTTTTTTCTTTTCTTCCTATCCAGGAGTTGACAGAATCCATCGTATGATGGATGGTATCCTTCCTCACCAAAAATTTAGCCAGATCTTTCCATTTCTCAACCCTTACACATCCATGGCTTAAAGACCTGTTTGTTTTCTGGAACATCCACCTGGCATTGGTATCATGGAGGTATACGGAATGCTTGTTCTTAAAATTGAATTTCATTACCCCCAAAGAATTATCATCTCCCTGCCTTTGCCTGATCACGTAAGGAAATTTTTTCTTGCTCAACGATGCCCAGTTAATGGTCCAAGGATCAATAACATTATCCTCCCGGTCGACCACCATCAGGTTTTGCTTATTAAGGTAATTGACATCCTTTTGAATCTGTGGCAGCATTTCCTTGAATACGATACTGTAAGGAACCGTCCATTGCGGGTAGGTAATGAAATTGGATACCGCTGATACGATCTCGGGTGTTCTTGTTTTTTCTGCACCAACAATTACTTTTGATTCCAGTACAACAGAATCAGCTTCTATAACTTCAAGTTTATAAGCTGGAATATTCACCCAAACATAAGCCCCGGGAAGTGTATCGGGCAACTGTTTGTATTTATCCATGGTAATTGCAATGATCTTGAAGCGTTCGAGATCGCTTATATTAAGACTATGCACCAATGCCTCGCTGATCTTTCCGGTAACTTTGAAGTTATGGTTCTTCTGGTAGGCAATGATCGCATTTTTCAGGGCAAGGGTATCAACATCAGGACCTGGAAGTTCCGAATAATCAAGCTCAAATAACCGTCTTTGCATCTGTTTCAAAAATGCAAGAGAATCCTTAAATGGATACCGGATATAGGTTGTTTTATAAAGAGAAGCTGTATCGAGGAATTGTTTAAGTCCATGCTTCAAAGCCTGGTAACCTTTATGCCCTGGTTCAATGGAAGCCAGTACACTATCCATTGCAGGATCTTTAAGAAACCGCATGAGCAGGCCTTTATAGAGTGCATCAGGAACCAGGGTATCGGACCTTGCAGTTACAGTATCATAAGGTATCCTACCCTGCCTTACATCTTTTACGATGCTGAAAAATGCATCTGTACAGATAAGATCAGCAGTAGTCCACAATATGGCATTTCTTGCCGTTGCAGAGTCCTTAAGCTGGTCGCGAAGGGATTGGATATTATGGAAGTGATAATCGGTTTCAAATAGCCCGTATAACCTGCAACGTTGTAAAAAATTATAGAGGGAATCAGCAACGGGAAGCCATTTACCATCGTTCGACCATTGCGCTTCATTATCATGCTGGCGGTAATATTGCCGCGTTATTTCAAATCGGTGGAGTTGGATGGAATCATTGATCCTGGAATCATTATCCAGTGCATACCTCAATACTTTATTAATATCCAGGTTTACTCTTTCTGTGATTTTTTCTTCAGGTGCTACAATGTCTTTATCACCCGAACGGTATCTTTCTTTACATGCCGTGAAAAGATACACTAACAATAAAACTATGCAGGTAATGTTTTTGTTCATGCTTGCAGGTAACTAAAATAAGAAATGGCAACCGAAAGATGAACTTTAATGCCGGATAGTTGTATTACAAGGAACAGTCAATTTATTGAACAGGTGAAAATTAGCCTGTTATTATTTTGGGAATTCGTTGTTCCATCAGCATAAAATCAGTTAACACGCATGCGGTTACGGCTTCCAGCACCACCGGAACGCGAAGGGCGATACAAAGGTCATGTCG
>JAEWIW010000238.1 GCA_023386855.1 Bacteroidota bacterium
TTCTCACAGTTACCATTAACTTAATTCTTGTATGAAGCGACTTATTTTGTCCCTGTTCCTGGCCGGATCCCTGCTGTTTGGATCACAGGCCAAAGCCCAATATGAAAGCGTGGTAATGGAAGGGGAACTGGGTCTGTCCCTTGGCGCAGGTCATTATTTTGGTGACCTCAATACCAAGGCCAAGTTAAACAGGCCAAAGTTGGCTTTCGGTGTATTTTTCAGGAAACAATTCGGCAATTATATCGCCTTAAGGGTCAGCGGCCATTATGCCCGGCTGGGATATTCAGATATTTATAATACCCATAACGACTACCAGCGTCGGCGGAATTTAAGCTTTAATACCAATCTTTTTGAACTGGCTCTGCAGGGAGATTTCAATTTTTTCCGCTTTATTCCTGCTGATCCTGATCACCGGTTTACTCCATATGTAACGATCGGCGCAGGTATCTTCAGCTACGATCCATATGCTTACCTTAATAATGAAAAAGTTTTTCTTCGTCCACTGGGAACAGAGGGGCAGGGAAACCCGGCTTACCCCGACAGGAAGCCCTACAGTACAATGGGGATCAGCTTTCCTTTTGGTGTAGGAGTTAAGTATGCCCTGAACGAGCGGATCAATGTTGGGTTTGAAGTTGGATACCGCTTTACAAATACGGACTATCTTGATGATGTATCGAAAACCTATGTGGGTGCTGATAAATTTCCTACACAGCCCGATGGAACACCTTCCATAGCGCAGCTTCTCCAGGATCGTTCCTATGAAACCGGCGAAATCATTGGCCTTGAAGGCCGCCAGCGCGGCTGGCAGAACCAGAATGATCATTTTGTGCTGGCAGAATTTACTGTTTCCTTCAACCTGACTTCATACCGCTGTCCCACTGCGAATTAATGTGATTTGTGGCCCGGTGCCCGAACGGCCGTCCCAAGGACCGCAGGTCCGTGGTACGGCCTAGGACAAGTTTAGGACCGGGGACCGGGGACCGTGGGCCGGGTGCCCGAACGGCCGTCCCAAGGACCGCAGGTCCGTGGTACGGCCTAGGACAAGTTGAAAGGCCCGGGAATATCTCTAAATCCCCTATTTTTATAAGGCTGGCAATACGGAGGATGAGTATACGAGTAAGCCTATCAAAGAGAAGGATGAGTATACGAGTAAGCCAATCCACGAGAAGGATGAGTATGCGAGTAAGCCCTAACAAAGAGAAGTATAATGAAGTAAAGAGCCTATAAGTTACCCCCCATAGACCCCCTTGATTTTCCCATTTTGTATTTTGTATTTCGTATTTTGTATTTCCTCCTTCGTATTTCTATTCTGTTTTCCGTATTCCGTTTTCCGTTTTCAGTTTTATCCTACCTTTGTGCCCCATAAAAAAGCGCCATGCAAAGCCTGAAAGATCAAATTAATATGCAGCGACTTCCCAGGCATATTGCCATCATCATGGATGGGAATGGCCGCTGGGCACAGGAGAAAGGGCAGGACCGGCTTTATGGGCATTTCCATGGAGTGGAAAGTGTTCGTGATATCGTGGAGGGATGTGCAGAACTTGGAATTGAATACCTCACCTTATACGCCTTTTCAACCGAGAACTGGGAGCGCCCGACATATGAAGTGACCGGGTTGATGGAACTGCTCGTTGAAACCATTCGCAAGGAAACGGAGACCCTTAACAGGAATAATATCCGTATGCATGTAATTGGTGATATGAATATGCTTCCTGAAGATGCCCGGAAGGAACTGCAGGAATCACTTGAAATGACCCGTAGTAATACGGGCCTTAACCTCATAATGGCCCTGAGTTACAGCAGCCGGTGGGAACTTGTCGAGGCCGTAAAAAAGATCGCTACCGATGTAAAAGAGGGTAAACTCGAACCGGATGCCATTTCCCAGGATACCCTGCAGCATTATCTCTGCACCAGTGAATTTCCCGATCCTGAACTCATGGTAAGAACCAGCGGTGAATATCGTATCAGTAATTTCCTCCTTTACCAGCTTGCTTATGCCGAACTGTATTTTACGGATGTCCGCTGGCCCGATTTCAGGAAAGAAAACCTTTACGAAGCGATCCTTGACTTCCAAAAGCGGGAAAGAAGGTTCGGTAAAACCAGTGACCAGTTAAACCAGGAAATTATTTCATAGCGTTTTCAACATCCTTCCATGAGTTTTTCACCCCTTTCCTTTAACAAATAGTTATCCATAAATCACTTTAATTTGCCCAACATTAAAAAAGCCGGAATGCAGTTGAAGTTTCTACCAGCTATCTCGATACTGGTTTGTTCGCTTATTTGCTCTTTTGATCTGTTTGCCCAGGATAAAACCGATACTGTTCCCTCCGAATCAATAGATCCCGCCCTGATCGAACTTACCCAGTCTAAAGTTCCCCACGAATACACGCTTCGTACCATCAAGATCACCGGCACAAAATACCTCGATGAACAATTACTGCAATCCATATCAGGACTGAGTTCCGGCGATAAAGTAATGGTTCCCGGCGGCGATGAATTCAGTAAGGCTATCACTAATCTTTGGAAACAGAATCTTTTCGCCAATGTTGCTATCTATTTTACCCGCCTTGAAGACAATAACCTGGATATAGAAATCAATGTTTCGGAAAGACCACGACTGGCTAAATACTTTTTAAAAGGCATCCGCAAATCGGACCAGGACGACCTGGAAGGTAAGGTAGGCCTGGTTTCCGGCCGTGTGGTAACTGAAAATGTGAAAAGGAACGCTGTAGATGCCATCCAGAAATATTTTACGGATAAAGGTTTTGCAAGTGCTACCGTTGACATCGTTGAAACTCCCGAGCCTTCCCTTCAGAATTCAGTGAATCTTACTTTCAATATTGAAAAAGGAAAAAAGGTAAGGATCAACGAGATCAATTTTTATGGCAATGAAAAAGTGACCGACCTGAAACTTAAGAAGCAGATGAAGGGTACGAAAGAAATGACCCGCATCACTTTATATCCTTCAAAGCAGCAGGGTCCTTATGGAACCAATGAACCGGTTCCTGTTGACCAGTACTGGAAAGATGCCGGCTTCCTTTCCTTCACCAAATCAAGAGAATTCCTCGATCCCTATATCCGCATCAAGTTATTCAGCTCTGCCAAATTCAATGAAAAAAAATACACTGAAGACAAAGGCAGCGTACTGGATTATTATAACTCGATCGGTTTCCGTGATGCTTCCATTGTTGCCGATACCCAGTATTTTAACGAGAAAGGGAA
The DNA here is from genome assembly GCA_023386855.1 of Bacteroidota bacterium. Classification (GTDB taxonomy): domain Bacteria; phylum Bacteroidota; class Bacteroidia; order Chitinophagales; family Chitinophagaceae; genus Flavitalea. The sequence continues at coordinate 3,223 of JAEWIW010000238.1, forward strand.
CATGAACGTTGACCTTAAAGTGGATGAAGGAAGCAAATACTACTTTGGTAATATTACCTGGAAAGGAAATACCAAGTACCCCGACTCTATTTTAAATATGATCCTGGGAATCCAGAAAGGAGATATCTATAATCTTCAAACCCTTAACCGTAAGCTGGGTAAGGAAATGACCCAGGAAGGCGGTGATATTAGCGGACTTTACCAGGATGACGGGTATCTTTTCTTCCAGGTACATCCAATAGAGACCGCAGTTTATAATGATACTATTGATTTCGAAATTCAAATTGTTGAAGGACCGCAGGCTACCATCAAGAACATTACTATTGCCGGTAATGAAAAAACCAAGGAGCATGTGATCCGCAGGGAGATCCGTACACTGCCGGGAGAAAAATTCAGCCGAACCGACCTGATCCGTTCAAACCGTGAGATCGCGCAGCTGGGATTCTTCAACCAGGAAAAGATCGGCATCAACCCCGTTCCTAATCCTGAAGACGGAACCGTGGATATTCATTACACGGTAGAAGAACGTTCTTCCGACCAGCTGGAATTATCGGCCGGATGGGGTGGTGGTATTGGACTGACTGGTACCCTTGGTGTATCGTTCAATAACTTTTCGATCAACAATATATTTAATAAGGCGGCATGGGATCCTCTTCCAACAGGTGACGGACAAAAATTAAGTGTTCGTGTGCAGTCGAACGGAAGGGCCTTCCAGTCGTACAATTTCTCCTTTACCGAACCATGGCTGGGAGGTAAGAAAAGAAATTCACTTACCCTTAGTTTGTATAAGAGTGTGTTCAGGACAGGAGGTATTGACATGAGTGGAAGGTATTATTTCAGTGATACCAACAGGTTGAAAAATTTTGGAGCAAGCATCGCGCTGGGTAAGCAGCTCAAGTGGCCTGATGACTTCTTCACCCTGGTATATTCACTCAACTTCACGCAGTATAAACTGGTGAATTATCCACTGTTTACTTCCAACTTCAGGAATGGTGTTTCCAATAACGTGAACCTCAAGATCGCGCTGAGCAGGAGCTCGGCTGGTCCCAACCCGATGTTCCCGACCAGTGGATCCAACTTCCTGTTAAGTGGCCAGTTCACTCCACCTTATTCATTGTTTAATAAGAACCGGAGCGACCAGCAAAACTATGAGCAACCAGAATTCCATAAATGGCGATTCAATGCAGAATGGTTTATCCCCATTGGAAGGGCAACCGGTGAAGACAAGAGCAGGCAGTTCGTGTTAAGGGCTGCGGCCAAGTATGGTTTCATGGGAAGGTATAATAAAGACCTTGAGTTCTCACCATTTGAAAGATTCCAGGTGGGTGATGCGGGTCTTGCCAATGGTAACTATATACTGGGTTATGATATCATTGCGCACAGGGGTTATCCCGTGTATGAAAATTCTGATCCCAAGATCAATCCTGACCAGCAGAATGCCAACCAATTCTTTACCATGTTCAACAAATACACCCTTGAACTAAGGTATCCTTTCACCACTAATCCAAACAGTACAATCTATGGTACTGCATGGTTTGAAGCAGCGAACGGATGGTATAATTATAAAGATTACAATCCATTCAGGTTAAGAAGAAGTGCGGGCTTGGGTATGCGGTTTTTCCTTCCTATGTTTGGATTGCTTGGATTTGACTATGGTGTCGGATTTGACCGCTTAACCAACGGTGCCAAATTTAAAGATGCATCAAGGTTTACATTCATGCTTGGTTTTGAACCAGAATAAAAAAATATAAGGCATATGAAAAAGATCATTCTATTCTTATCGGTGCTGATTGGTATTGGATTCAGTGCATCTGCACAGCGTTATGCAGTAGTGGATACAAAATATATTCTCGACAGGATGCCGGAGTATAAAGAAGCTCAGCAAAAGCTCGACCAGTTCAGTGCACAGTGGCAAAAGGAAATTGATCAGAAGCAGGCCGTGCTCGACAAGATGTACCGCGACTTTGAATCCGAACAGGTTTTATTAAGCGATGAATTGAAAAAGAAAAGAGAGGATGAACTTTTTGTAAGAGAAAAGGAAGTAAGGGATCTCCAGCGTCAGCGCTTCGGTTTTGAAGGCGACCTTTTCAAGAAAAGACAGGAGCTTGTGAAACCCGTGCAGGATAAGGTTTACAATGCTATCCAGAAGATCGCAGTGAACCGCCAGTACGATTTTATTTTGGATAAAAGTGAGGGAATTACCATTATATTTGCCGACCCAAAACTCGACCGGAGTGAGGATGTGTTGAAAGAGTTAGGTGTTAAATAATTCTGAACGCACTACGGTAACGCAACGTATTGAACAAAAATCTCAACTAAAAGAAACATCACG
>JAEWIW010000272.1 GCA_023386855.1 Bacteroidota bacterium
GTGGTGGGACTGATCAAGCCCGATGAAGGCCAGGTTTACCTCGACCAGGAAGAAATCACCAGGATGCCCATGTACAAAAGAGCACAGCTCGGTATTGGTTACCTTCCACAGGAAGCATCAGTATTCAGGAAGCTTAGCGTGGAAGATAATATCATGGCTGTACTGGAAATGACAAAATTAACCAGGGCCCAGCAAAAGGAAAGGCTTGAGGCCTTGCTCGATGAATTCAGGCTGCATCATGTTCGCAAGAACAATGGTGATTCGCTCAGTGGTGGTGAAAGAAGAAGAACGGAGATTGCCCGGGCACTTGCCGTGGATCCCAAATTCATATTGCTTGATGAACCTTTTGCCGGCGTTGACCCTATTGCCGTTGAAGATATTCAATCGGTTGTTGCCCGCTTGAAATACCGTAATATCGGTATATTGATCACCGATCATAATGTAAATGAAACGCTGTCGATCTGTGATCGTGCTTATTTGTTGATTGAAGGAAAGATCTTCAAACATGGCACAGCAGAGGAACTAGCCGAAGATGAACAGGTCAGAAGATTGTATCTTGGAAGGAATTTCGAATTAAAGCGGAAAGACTACCTGCACGAGGAGGCATTGCTGGGAACATACAAGAACCAGCCCGATCCTCTTGCCGAAAGAAATGATGTAACCCTAAGAGATCGCCAGGATGATACTTTCACGGAACGCAATGACGCTTCCATGTAACAGGCATCATTTTTTACAATGGTTTGATAAAAAATAACATCATCAAGTGAAAATCTTATCTCCGGCTATTTCTCAACTTGCCCGAATGCGCTTATGGCGTATTGAAGGCTGGAAGGCCAATCCCCGCGATTCACAGCGCGAGATCCTCCAGGACCTTGTCACTTCCGCTCAATACACCGAGTTCGGGAAGAAGTACAATTTCTCCAAACTTTTTTCAGTAAAGCAATTCAAGGAAACCGTTCCCATTCATGAATATGAGGACCTGAAACCCTATATACACCGGCTGATGGGGGGTGAGACCAACCTGTTGTGGAATACACCCGTTTCATGGTTTGCCAAAAGCAGTGGTACTACCAGCGAAAAAAGCAAGTTCATTCCAATTACAGAAGAAAGCCTGCAGGATTGCCATTATAAAGCGGCAAAGGATGTGCTGACCTTCTATTATAATTTCAATCCTGATTCAGAATTGCTCACTGGTAAAGGATTGGTGATCGGGGGAAGTCATACTATTTCACAGGTAAATGAAGAAGTGCAATACGGTGATCTTAGTGCAGTATTATTACAGAACACACCATTCTGGGGAAGTTGGATCCGTACGCCGGAGCTGAGCATTGCGTTGATGGATGAATGGGAAAGCAAGATTGAAAAGCTGGCAGAAAGCACGATAAAAGAAAATGTTACCTCCATCTCTGGTGTACCTACATGGACGCTGGTATTGTTCAGGAGGATACTGGAGATAACAGGCAAATCATGCATGGCCGAAGTATGGCCTTCGCTTGAACTCTATATGCATGGCGGTGTTTCTTTCACGCCTTATAAAGAACAGTTCCAGAAACTCATTGGCAAGGATATTCATTACATGGAGATCTATAATGCCAGTGAAGGGTTCTTTGCTGCAAGGGAAAGGCCTGGTGATGAAGGCATGCTGCTCTTTGTTGATCATGGCATCTTCATGGAGTTCATGCCCATTGAAGAATATGGAAAACCAAACCCGCAAACTGTTGGATTGAGTGATGTTGAACTGGATAAAAATTATGGGTTGGTGATCAGTACCAATGGCGGTCTATGGCGGTACCTGATCGGCGATACCATTCAATTCACTTCTCTCGACCCTTACAGGATCAGGGTAAGCGGAAGACTGAAACATTATATGAATGCTTTTGGTGAAGAAGTGATCGTGGACAATACCGATAAAGCTATAACACAGGCTTCACAAGCTACGGGCGCTATAGTGAATGATTATACGGCCGCGCCTATATATTTCAGTGAAGGTTCAAATGGTGCGCATCAATGGCTGATTGAATTTGAAAAAGCTCCCGACAACCTTGAAGCATTCATAGATGAACTCGACAATGCACTAAAATCGCTTAATAGTGACTATGAAGCCAAGCGTCATAAGGATATTGCGCTAAGAAGGCCTGTGGTGCAACAACTGGAAACAGGTGTGTTTAATAAATGGCTTAAGAGCAAGGGTAAACTTGGCGGTCAGCATAAAGTGCCGAGGCTTAGCAATGAAAGAAAATACATTGATGAGATCCTCGCCCTTACCTGATGAATGCTGTTGACCGATTTATAAATTGCTTTCCTATCTTGCAGCATCAATATATTTTCTATGAAATTACTTGAAAACAGGGTTGTTATTGTAACCGGCGCCGCACGTGGCATTGGCGAAGCCATCGCATTAAAGCTTGCGGAACATGGCGCGCATGTAGCTTTCACTTTTGTTAGCGACAGCAGTGCTGAAAAGGCAAAAGCACTGGAAGAAAAGATCATTGCAGGCGGATCAAAAGCCAAAGCATTTCAAAGCAATGCGGGTGAGTATGCGCAGTGTGAATCACTGGTCAATGATGTGAGTAAAGAATTTGGAAACATTGATGTTTGCGTGAACAATGCAGGCATTTCGAAGGATAACCTTTTGTTGCGGATGACACCTGAACAGTGGGATGAAGTAATGGATGTTAACCTGAAGAGTGTGTTCAATATGACCAAGCAGGTGATCAAGCCAATGATGAAGGCAAGAAAAGGATCGATCATCAATATGAGTTCTATAATCGGCATGCGTGGAAATGCAGGCCAGAGCAGTTATGCAGCAAGCAAGGCCGGTATTATTGGTTTTACCAAGTCGATGGCCCATGAGCTTGGCAGCAGGAACATACGGGTTAATGCCATTGCTCCCGGTTTTATTGAAACCGATATGACCCATTACCTCAAAGAAGGAGAAGCGTCAAAATCATTCCTGGAAAAAATTCCATTAGGCCGTTTTGGTAAGGCAGAAGAGATTGCCGATACCACTTTATTCCTGGCCTCTGATCTTAGCTCTTATATTACCGGGCAGGTGATCAGTGCCTGCGGCGGATTGAATATTTAAATGAAGCGGGATGTAGAAGTATGATCACTTTTACATCCCGTTGTATTTATTCGGCTTTTACTTTTCTGAATCTTTCAATGGCATTGCGGGTATATTGCCCCAGTACAAGCCTTCCGCTGATGGCAGCTCTTTCGATCAGCAGCTGGTCCCAGTTTTCTGTTCCTTTCCAAAACATTTTCTTCATCTCCGCCATTGCTTCAGGGTTTGAATGGGCAAGTGAATTGACGAGTCTTAAAATAGATTCATCCATTCCTTCTTCGGAGGTATGTGTTTCTGCATAAAGACCTTTTTTCTTTGCCCATTCTGCGTTTCTCCAAAGGTTGGCATCAATGGAAAGGTGTGAAAATGCTGCTGAACCAATTCTTCTTTCCACTGCCGGTCCTACTACAAAAGGACCGATGCCGATGGATAATTCACTCAGGCGGATTTCGGCAGAATCCATGGCTATGGCATAATCCGCTGCGGCAGCGAGGCCTACGCCACCACCAACACAGCGGCCATGTATACGTGCAATCACCAGCTTGGGAACTTTTCGCATGGCATTGATTACATGGGCAAAGCCACTGAAGAAATCAAGTCCCTGTTGGGCATTTTTTATATTCATCAATTCATCAAAACTGGCGCCCGCACAGAAGGCCGAATGACCTGCCGAACGAAGAATGATCACTGAAGTATCTTCATCATGTCCTGCACCGTGAATTTTCTGAGATAATTGCTCCAGTAAGGATGCAGGCAATGAATTACCCTGCGGATGGTAAAATTCAATAGTGGTAATTCCTTTATGCGTTTCACTCCTGACGTATCCCTGGTTCATATATTTTGTTTATGTGTTAAGCTTACTTATAAATTACTGCATTTAAATAATCTCTTCAATAACCTATTGCATTATTTTTTTCTTACCATGGTCAGGATGGTGGCCACCGCAATTTTTTCGCCGGTATCATCCATCACTTCCACCAGCCATTTTACAATCCCACGTGGAATTTCCTCAGGAGTTTTTTGCTCCTGTTCTATCTTTTCCTTGCAGGTGAGTTTAACGCTGATGGTAGTGCCAGCATAAACCGGTTTTAAGAACCGGCATTCTTCCAATCCATAGTTCAGCATCACTGGTCCCTTCTTCGCATCCACGAACAGTCCTGCGGCCGCACTTAAAATAAAATAGCCGTGCGCTACGGGCTTTTCAAAGAGTGTTCCTTCCAGGGATGTATGATCGGTATGAGCATAGAAATGATCCCAGCTGATATTGGCAAAATTTACGATATCCGCCTCGGTGATGGTTCTTTTATGGGTATGAAGGGTATCGCCGATCACCAGCTCTTCAAAATACTTCCGGAAAGGATGTTTTTCCTCTTCCCTGGTATTTGCTCCTGCATGATAAGTGCCTGTAATGGCCGTCAGTGTTGTAGGTGATCCCTGCACGGCCACTCTTTGCATGTAATGATACACGCCTCTTATGCCACCCATTTCTTCCCCGCCACCTGCCCTTCCGGGGCCACCATGTACCAGCATGGGCAGTGGTGATCCATGACCTGTACTTTCGGAAGATGAAGCTTCATTCAACACCAATATTCTTCCATGGTAAGTGCCTGCACCCATCACATATTCAGTGGCCAGGCGATCATTAGTAGTAACGATGGTGGATACAAGAGAACCCTTTCCTTTTTTTGCGAGGGCAATGGCTTCATCCATATCGCGGTATGGCATAATTGTGCTTACTGGTCCAAAAGCTTCGATGGTATGCGGTTCTTCGTAATCGAAGGGATGTTCATTCATCAATAACATGGGACTCATGAAGGCCCCGGTATTATAATCAGCATCCATGAGTTCAACCTTTTCCATTGATCCATATACCAGTTGACAGTTGGCAAGAAGCTTTTGCAGTTCATTACTCACTTCTTGCATTTGTTCCTTTCCAGCAAGCGCACCCATGCGTACTTTTTCATTCCTGGGATTGCCGATAACGGTCTGGGACAATGCTTTTGACAGCGACTGTGAAACTGCTTCCAGCCTGCTTTCCGGCACGAAGATCCTGCGAATGGCGGTGCATTTCTGACCGGCTTTCACGGTCATTTCTTTCCTTATTTCTTTTATGAACAGGTCCCATTCCTTCATACCCGGTTCAACATCTTTTCCCAGCACAATGCAATTGAGGGAATCGGACTCCAGGTTGAAAGGAACATTATGTTGAAGGATGTTGATATTGGATTTAAGTTTCAGACCGGTTGATGCAGATCCGGTAAAAGTGACCACATCCTGCGCCGTTACATGATCGAGCAATTCTCTTGCCGAACCGCAAACCAGTTGCAACGCGCCCTCGGGCAGGATACCGGATGCTATGATCTTTCTTGTTACCGCTTCGGTCAAAAAAGAAGTAACCGTTGCCGGCTTAACTACTGCGGGCACTCCTGCCAACAGGTTGACAGCGATCTTTTCAAGCATACCCCATACGGGGAAGTTGTAGGCATTGATATGGATGGCCGTTCCTTCCTTTGGGATAAGGATATGCTGACCAATAAAGCTTCCCTGTTTGCCCAGGATGCTGGCTTCCCCATCAGTGGTAAAAGGCTTGTCGGGAAATTTCCTTCTTAAGGAAGCATAGGAAAAAAGATTGCCGATACCCCCTTCAATATCGATCCAGCTATCCGCCCTTGTAGCGCCGGTTCTATAACTCAGCGAATAAAATTCATCGAGATGTTCACGGAGGAACAGGGCCAGCTCTCTTAACATTCTTCCCCTTTCATGAAAGGTCATCCTGCGAAGCGAAGGATTGCCGATTTCCCTGGCATGATCCAGTATTTCTTTGAAATCAAGTCCTGCCGTTGATGCGGAAGCAATGGGTTCGCCGGTCACTGCATCATAGAGTATTTGCCCTTCTCCTTCACCGGTGACCCAGTTGCCCATAACATAATTTACAAGCTTATGCATATGCAATCGTTTTCGGATTTAATATAGTGAATGATTTGAGATAACGGTGAATTGATGCAGTGATTAACTTTAGGTATGAATACAATTATACCGGCCCTTGCAGGGCTATTGATCGTGATGATGACTTCCTGCAACCAGGACCCCGGAAAGGAAGAGCGGACCAATGGTTATACCAGGGAGCTCAAAACCCGCGAAGACAGCCTGTTTCATGATGTTATGGAGGGGCACGATCTTGGGATGGCCAAAATGGGAAAGCTGAACAGGTATATCAGGTATACAAGAACTGCTATTGATTCATTGAATAAATTACCTAAGGGAAATCCTGAATTGACCGGGCGTTATTCTTCCATGTTGCAGGAATTTGTGCAGGCCGATGATGCTATGAGCGACTGGATGGGTAATTTCAGGCTGGATACGCTAAAGGATAATAAGGAAGCACGTGAAGCCTACCTTCTTTCGGAAAAAATTAAGGTAGAAAAAGTACGCGATCTCATTCTGCATGCGGAGAAGACCGGGGATTCGGCTTATGCGAAAAAGCAATAAGAGTGGATTCAGCTTTTCCGCCGAAGCAAAAAAATGGCCGGAAGGTTAATCTCCCGGCCAATATATTAAGCTGTTTTAACTGATTCGATTTCATCACTAAGGGCATTGAAGATCTCGTCGATGGAGCCTTCGCCCTTTACCTGCTGTACTTTACCAAACTGGTCATAATGCCCAGCAACAGGTGCGGTCTTGTTCAGGTATTCCTGTATCCTGGCCTGGATCACGGTTTCATTTACATCATCACTTCTTCCGGAGGTCTTACCCCTGTTGAGTAATCGTTGTATAAGCTCTTCGGTGCTCACTTCCAGGGCAAGAACAATATTGATCTCGGCATTTTTCCTGGCGAGTAGTTCATCGAGTGCCACGGCCTGGGCTACAGTACGGGGAAAACCGTCGAAAAGGAAACCGGCGGCCTGGCGATTGGCATCCAGTAAAGATTCGATCATACCGATAACCACTTCATCAGGAACAAGCTGGCCCTGGTCCATATAATTTTTGGCTTCCAGACCAAGCCGGGTTTGCTGGGCGATCTCTTCCCGGAGCAGGTTGCCGGTGGAAAGATGCACCAGTCCGTATTTTTCGATCAATTTCTCTGCCTGGGTACCCTTACCGCTACCGGGAGGGCCAAATAAGATTAAATTAAACATCCTAAAGCCTTAAATAGTGAAAGAATGGCAGTAAAGATAATTCATGAAGCCTGAAATTCCTGTATCAATTTGACCCCGTGGCACGGGGGCGTG
>JAEWIW010000300.1 GCA_023386855.1 Bacteroidota bacterium
AGTCGAGTCTTTCTTTGGAAGGAAACTGTTCAAGGTTTTCTTTAGGAAGAAAACGCTCGAGTGATGCATAATCACCAACGCCTACCGAACCGATCTCTGAATTGAATGGCCATGTGCGGTGGGCCCAGAATGTATCGATGGGCTGTATGCCGTAAGGCCCGTCACCATTGCCTCCCAGCGTATTCAGCGACATGCTGTCGGAATTGGAATAATCAAAGAAATACCTGGTATCATCATAAGCAGGAAGGATGGAATCCTTGATGGCATGTAAGATATCTTCCGGGGGAGTGATCTCGTTGCCTCCGCAATAAATGGCCAGAGAGGGATGATTGCGGATCATTTTTATTTGGTCGACCAGCGATTCTAACACCAGCGAATGATCATCGGGATATTTTCTTCTTGTGACCTGGTCTTCTTTCTTCATGGGATCTTTCCATCTTCCATTGCAGTCACCGGAAAACCAGAAGTCCTGGAACACCAGCATTCCATATTTATCGCAAGCCTGGTAGAACTCCGGTCGCTCTGTTAATGCTCCACCCCAGATCCTGATGAGGTTCAGGTTCATGTCACGATGAAACCTGATTTCTGTATCATAACGTTCTTTACTTAATCGAAGCATGGCGTCAGAAATGATCCAGTTGCCTCCCCTGATAAATATTTTTTGTCCATTGACCGCAATCTCCCTGCTCTTTGTATGTTCATTCCAGCTGGTTTGTATTTCCCTGATTCCGAATTCAACTTCTTCTTCATCCATTGTCCCTGATCGGTCATCAACAAACTGAAGCTTTATATTGTACAAATGTTGTGGGCCGTAACCATTAGGCCACCATAGTTTAGGGTGCTGAACGTTATGGTCGGGCAGAATCACTTTGGTGGTTTGTTTTGCTGCCAGTTCAATTGTCCTGCTCACCTTTTCTCCATTAATGGTGTACTGCAATACTCCCTTTACAGGTTCATTGCCTGGATTTTCAATTTCTGCTGAAACCTTTATTACTGCTGGATTCTGTGGCACCCCGGGCTCGCGTTTGCCAGGTACTAAAGTGATGACCTGCGGATGCTTTAGGTTAACCTTTTTTGTTTTTTCAATAAATACTTTATCCCATATCCCTGTATTGCGATCCCTGATCGGTTGTATCCAGTCCCATCCAGCAACATATTGATGCGTAACATTCTTTGCAATGGTTCCATCACCTCCCTGTCCACCGTTGGCATTACCAACAGGGTCGGGTGGATATACAATTACGGCTATCCTGTTTTTTCCATTTGGTGAAAGGAAAGGAGTGATGTTATAGACTGAACGGAGAAACATGCCATAATGAGTTTGTGCATTAAGCTTATGCCCGTTGAGGTAAACATCATAACCATAATTCACACCACGGAAATGAAGCCAGAACAGGTCGCCCGCTGTTCCTGGCTTCTGCTGGAAATCCTTTACAAACCAGTAGGTATAATGATCGGCTCCTGTTTTATAAATGTCAGGTATCAGTTCATTATTCATACCATAGAAAGGATCGGGTATAAGTTTATTGTTCAATAATGTGGTAAGAACGGTTCCGGGAACAGTAGCACTCATCCAGTTTGTCGTTGAATATGATCTGTTGGAGATCTTCTCTCCACTGGTATTGATGGTTGATGCCCAGGCGCATTTCCATTCACTGTTCAATTCCGTTTGCACTTGTGCCAATGCAGGAATAAAAAAGAACAGGCCGATGATAAAACTCAATAAATAGGGTAATGAAAACCTGTTGTAATGTCTATTGCTCATGAACCTGGTTTTGTTAATCTAAACCGTAAATATAGCAAGGCTTAGAGAAGTTTGCTGAAACAGGTCTGGTTTGGTGCTTCGATTTATTGTATCTTAACAAGGATCGCTAATTATGACTGCAGCTTCATATCCCTGCCATTGGGAAACCCTTGAAGGTTCCAGTCTTCCCTTGGGAGTAATCTATATTCCTGGTGAAGATGCTTATAATTTTTCCCTCTATTCAAAGCATGCATCAAGCGTAACACTTCTTTTGTACGGTGAACAGGACCAGGAAACGCCCCTGCTAATTCATGCATTCGATCCCCAGGTAAATAAATCACATCGCATCTGGCATTGCAGGCTTCCAGCATCTATGGTGGGGAACGCCATCTATTATGCTTACCGCGTCGACGGCCCGCTGCCGGAAGGAAGATCTACCTGGCATAACTTCGATAAGGAAAAGATATTACTGGATCCTTATGCCAAAGCCATTTTTTTTCCACCCCACTTCAATCGGCAGATGGCATGCCTCCCGGGCGGCAATGATGGCAAAGCTCCACTGGGCATACTTTTAAAGTCGCAGCTTTTCGACTGGCAGCAGGATCATTTTCCACGTCATGAACACGACCTGGTGATCTATGAATTGCATACAAGGGGTTTCACAAAACACCCAAGCGCTGCAATTGATCCTTCACTGCAGGGTACTTTTGCAGGTATTGTTGCAAAAATTCCTTACCTGTCAGAGCTTGGTATCACTGCAGTGGAATTGCTCCCGGTTTACCAGACGGATCCACAGAGTGGTGATTATTGGGGTTATACACCGCTGAATTTTTTTTCACCTATACAGGCATTTGCCTCTTCCATTGACCAGGCCTCACCAATCAATGAATTCAGGTTTATGGTGAGGGAACTGCATAAGGCCAATATTGAAGTAATCCTGGATGTGGTGTATAATCATACCACCGAAGGTAACAGCGAAGGTCCCATGTATAGTTTTAAAGGGATTGATAACAGTACCTATTACCTCATCAATGAAGATCTTCGTGATCCCTATTACAATTATACCGGCACAGGAAACACGCTTCATACCAGGAACAGTTATGTAAGAAGAATGATCCTCGACAGCCTTCGTTACTGGAGAAAGGAAATGCATGTGGATGGTTTCCGATTCGACCTTGCAACCATCTTCAGCCGTAATACTGATGGTAGTCTTTCCTTCGAGGAGCCGCCCATCTTTGGAATGATCGGCTCTGATCCTGACCTGTCGAATGCACGACTGATCGCTGAACCCTGGGATGCAGCAGGAACAATGCAGCTCGGTAAAAAATTTCCAGGCATTGTCTGGATGCAATGGAATAGCCTGTTCAGGGATGATATCCGTCGATTTGTTCGTGGTGATGAAGGTATGGTGGATGACCTGGTGAACAGGCTCTATGGTAGTGAGGATCTTTTTTCTGATGATCCTAAAGATGCCTACCATGCTTACCAGGGGGTTAACTATGTCAATTGCCATGATGGGTTTACCTTGTACGACCTGGTAAGCTACCAGCATAAACATAACCTGGCCAATGGGCATGATAATACCGATGGCGTGAATGAAAATTTTAGCTGGAACGGTGGAGTGGAAGGGGATGAACAATTAACCGATGCCATCCTTTCACTGCGTATTCAGCAGGCCAAAAATTTCTGCGTGCTACTTTTTATTTCGAATGGTACTCCCATGTTC
>JAEWIW010000315.1 GCA_023386855.1 Bacteroidota bacterium
GGTACTGGAAAGTATTCTTTCAAAAACCGTTGCTTACCCCGACGACAAACTCATTGTGGGTAATCATAGTAAGGATGATGCTGCGGTATATGATCTTGGGAATGGTACGGCGGTAATTTCAACCACAGATTTTTTCATGCCCATCGTAGATGATCCTTACCAGTTCGGGCGGATTGCTGCGGCCAATGCCATCAGTGATGTATATGCAATGGGAGGAAATCCATTGGTAGCTATTGCTATCCTGGGTTGGCCGGTGAATAAGATCGACGCATCCATCGCAGGCGAGGTGATCGAGGGTGGCCGTTCTATTTGCACAGAAGCAGGCATTGCGCTTGCCGGTGGTCATAGCATTGATAACCCCGAGCCTGTATTTGGACTTGCTGTTACAGGACTTGTAGATATAACAAATATCAAACAGAACAATACAGCACGCGAAGGCGATATCCTGCTGCTTACAAAACCTATTGGAGTTGGGATTCTCACTACTGCAGGAAAAAGAGGTTTACTGAAAGAAGAAGATCGTGTGCTTGCGGTTAACCAGATGATGCAGCTTAATAAAGTAGGAAGAGCATTGGGTGCCTTAAAAGAAGTGCATGCCCTGACTGATGTTACCGGCTTTGGATTAGGTGGACACCTGGTTGAAATGGCCGATGGAAGCGGAGTTACCGCAGTGCTTGACTGGAGCAAGGTACCATTGATAACTGGTATGGGCCATTATCTCGAACACAAAACATTCCCCGGCGCTATACCCAGGAACTGGAGTTCTTATGGACACAGGATAGAAATCTCAGGCCAATTGATAAGTGATGAGGTACTAAATATCCTGCCGGATCCCCAAACAAACGGAGGCTTATTAATCTCGGTTAGCCCCAAGGGTTATAAAGGGGTAGTTGAAGTATTGAAAGAATATGGACTAACTGGTTTCATTGAACCGATCGGTAAAATGAAATCATCTTCAGGAAAAGCCGTTGAAGTTATTTAAGCCACCAGCTTGTCAATGGCTTTTGCCAGCTGGCGATCTTTATCGGTAATAATATCTCCAGCATCATGCGTATTTAGCCAGATCTCAACGGTGTTCCAGGTATTGGACCATCGTGGATGGTGATTCATTTTTTCCGCGACCAGGGCAACTCTTGTCATAAAGGCAAAAGCTTCATTAAAATCGCGAAACTGGAATTTACTGTATAGGCTGTTTTCCTGTTCTGTCCACATAAGCAAGTTTTTAGTTTTTTTACATTTAGTGAAGGAACGGATCAAAATATAGAGTTGGCCGGGTATATTGATTGATCGAATGAATCAGGAATAAAATATATCCATTTTAGGCTTCGATAGAACGGATCAAAATATAAGATGGCCCCTGTTCTTGATCTTGCTGTTCAGGATCTCCGTTACCAGTTGAACACCATTAATGGTTCTGATCACAGGCTGCAATTCGTTGATATATTCATCTGTTACGACATCTCCTTTCATCAGCCAAAGAAAATCAAGGTGCTTGAATTCGGGGAGCAGGTATTCACCATCAAAAGCATTGTTATATAAGTAATGCATCAACGATTGATGAGGAACCTTGTATTCAAATACTGAAAAATAATAGTTCCTGTTCTTCCTGGTTAAATGTATCTCGATATCATTATTATTCCTGAAATCAAAACCCAGCAACTGGTTCAACTGCCAGCAGAACTGGTAATCTTTCATTGAAGCCACGATACCGATGATCCTGGTTCCATCGAAGAACTCATCGGCCATCATATCCATATCGAGCTTTAATTTCATACGGGAAAGATTTCGCAGTTCAAAATTCGACAATAGCTAAGGGAATTCAAAGCATACTGAAGGCTTTCTTTATACCAAGTAAAATACAACTGGGTAAAAAAGGCTTTCTTTAGTACGAATTAAAATACGACAGGTGCTTCCAGCGATTCTTCTCCTCTTTTAAACCGGACCGTTGTACTATCGCCTTTATTAAATTTTGATAAGGCTTGCATATAGGTCTCCATGGAATTCACTTCATATTCACCAAGTTTAATGATGACATCTCCGGCCTTCATTCCTGCTTTTGATGCAGCTTTGCCCTCTGTTACGCCATCGATCCTCAGGCCCTGCCCACTATAGGCATAATCGGGCATCACACCCAGGGTAACTTTAAAAGTTGCATTGGTAGAACTTTGCTTTTCTCTTGTTGGAGTAAAACTTATCTTTCCTTTTTCAACAGTTTTTTCGATCACCTGTTCAATCAGCTTAGTAAGTTTTAAAATACCGACACTGTTGATCTTTTCGAAATCATCGGATGGTTTATGATAATCTTCATGGATGCCGGTGAAGAAGAACAATACAGGGATATTCTTCCTGTAAAAGCTGGTATGATCTGAAGGTCCTGTTCCACTTGAATCGTAATTAATGGTAAAGGACCTTGTATCACGAATATGAGTGATCACATCGCTCCACACAGGGGATGTTCCGTACCCGCCAATGGTAAAGCTATTATTAGTTTCATCCAGTCGGCCAACCATGTCGAGGTTGACCATAAAGTTCACTGCATCCAGGTTTACAGTAGGATGTTCAACAAAATACTTTGATCCCAGCAATCCCAGTTCTTCACCGGAAAAAGCAAGGAAGAGGTAATTGGAATTTTTCTTTTTTGATTGCTTGAGCATTCTTGCCAGTTCAATCATTGCAGCAACCCCGCTTGCGTTGTCATCAGCACCATTATGAACCTGTTTTTCCCCGGTTCTGATCATTGAATTTCCATCTTCTCCATAACCAAGATGATCATAGTGTGCACCGACAATAACGGTATTGGCTGCGCCGTTGTCGAGAAATCCTGCTACGTTATGGCCGGTCCGGGTTTTATCCCCGATATCCACTCTCAGGCGAAAATCGATAAGGTCTTCCTCATTATTGAAGAATTGGGAAAAGGTTTCTTTCGACATATAGATCACCGGTATCCTGGTTTTGTCGGAACGGTCTTTTGAAAGAAATTTTACCTGGTCGTCGATTTCGCTGCTGTTGTGCACCAGTAAGGCAGTGGCACCCTTTGCTGCAGCCTGGCTGGCAAGGTCTCTCATTAACTCATAAACATCATAATGAGGATTGTTTTTATGCAGTTCAAGGCTATCCTTCAGGTCCACAACCCAGGGAACACCATTTTCTCTTAATGCAACGGAGAAAGCCGCTTCTGTACTGGCGTTGGGGCTATAGCAGAGGGGGAAAAAATCCTTGCCCTGCCTGAGGTCGTGGCCATTTACGATCATCAAAGTGCCGGCATTCACCTGTTGGCCATCATTAATGGTAAAAGCCTGGAGCCAGCTGTTATTGTCTCCTGCCGGCTTTAAGCCAATTTTTTCGAACTGGGAACCGATATAATTAGCAGCAAGTTGCTCGCCAGGGCTTCCTGCTCTCCGACCCTGTAATTTATCATCGGCGAGGTAGCTGATATGTGACCTTATATGTTCATTCAGCAGCCTGTCGGCCTTTTTAAGCTTCTGACCAAAACTGAATACTGATAGAAAAGAGAAAAGGACCAGTAGGGTTAAATTGCGATGTTTCATTGTGTTGTAGCTGAATTACTTTTTTATTGACGGGTAAAAGCTGGCAAAGGCTGTACCAAAGCGGGTAAAGATCTTATTAAATAAAGACTTGAAAACCTGTTTTGAGAATTCTTTAGCCATTAACTGTAATCCAGGGCAACGCAAAGTTAGTGGCATTTATCAATGTGGAGCACAGGTAATCAAGGCTGATAATTTATCCTTTCCATTGGTCCTGATCGATGTATGAATACCTGGAGTGGAAGTATAGAATCCAGCTTTGGGTAATTCATCCAGTTCTTCCATGCCCAGAACAGCATATTGTAAGAGGCTGTTTCCCTGCTGTTTTGCAGCATAAGCCACCATCACC
>JAEWIW010000327.1 GCA_023386855.1 Bacteroidota bacterium
GGTTGAAGGTGATAAAGCCAGCAATGACCCCATGAATGGCATTGATCAAAGTTGGCAGCGCGAAGGGTTGAATTTTAATATTGAGATAGATTCTATCCTAAACCATTATGCGCTGATGAACCCGGCAGCTTCACTGCCTGCACTGGTGCAGTTGAATAAAAAAATCCAGTTGATTCCTGGAGGCTATTGGAAAACGCAGAAGCTCAAAGAACTTAGCAGCATCATTGAACGTGCATCAGGATTATGGCTTGAAGGATCATCTAACAGTGAATATGCTATCCAGGGCGATTCGATAAAAGTGTTTATCGCCCTGAATAACCGTGCTGGCGCATCCATAAGGATTAAATCAATTGAAATAAATGGAACAGGTACTGCAATTAATGCTGCACTTGAACCCAACAGGAACCTTATCATTGATCGTTTAATTCCTATTGCGGATACCATGCCGGTGAGTCATCCATACTGGCTGGAAGAAAGAATGCAGGAAGGTTCATTTACTGTTAATAAACAGGAGCTCATCGGCAAACCCTGGAATGATCCTGCCATGAAGGTTGTATTTAACCTGGATATTGAAGGCGAATCTTTTCGTTTTGTAAAACCCATTGAATATAAATACACAGATCCTGTGAAAGGTGAAGTGCACCAGCCTTTGGTTATTGTTCCTCCTGTAACAGTATCCACTGATCCCAGCATACTGGTATTTAAAAAAGGAAATCCTGAGCAGCATACTATGGTGGTGAACCTTCACGCCAATAAAGATCTTCGTGGATATAACGCCCATGTATATACGCGGATCGGAAGCAGGCAATTCAATTTCTCCGATACTGCTTTTGACCTGGCAGCAGGTGCAAACCGGTATTATCCATTCAATATATCACCGGCATTAATCAATGGTGTAGAGCAATCACAATTGCAGGCATATGCCGACCTTAAAAATGGCAAGCAGCACCAGCCGGCATACCTGAGCCTTACTTCTATCAGTTATGACCATATTCCAAGGATCCATTACTTCTTCCCCGACGGTGTTAAGTTGCTGAACATTGACCTGAAAACATCGGGCAAAAAGATCGGGTATATAGAAGGAGCAGGCGACAGGGTGCCTATTGCTCTCAAACAAATGGGGTACGAGGTAACAGTACTCAAAGAAACCGATCTTAAAGCAAATTACCTTTCACAATTTGATGCGATCATTACAGGCGTTCGTGCCTATAACGTGCATGCATACCTTCAATCAGCATACGATGAACTGATGGAATACGTGAAGAAGGGGGGCAACCTAATTGTGCAATACAATACCAACAGCCAGATCGGCCCGGTAAAAGCCAGGATCGCGCCTTATACTTTCAATATTTCAAGAGCAAGAGTTACCGATGAAACTGCGCCGGTTAAATTTGCTATTCCATCTCACCCGGTATTGAATTATCCCAATAAAATTACTGAAAGGGATTTTGAAGGATGGATACAGGAAAGGGGAATTTATTTTGCCGACCAGTTGGATCCGCATTTCAAAGCTCCTTTATTAATGAATGATCCTAATGAACCGGCACAGGACGGCAGCCTCGTGATCGCAGATTATGGCAAGGGAAAGTTCGTTTATACAGGTCTGGTATTTTTCCGTGAACTGCCTGCAGGTGTACCAGGCGCATACCGCTTACTGGCCAATATCATTGCATTAAATAAGAAAGCAGCATTTTAATATAATCCACCTATGAAGAATGACAGGTCAAGAAAGGTAAACAACGACAGGAGAAATATCGGCATGACAATAGCCATCATAGCAGGACTGGTCATCGGCCTGTTCATCAAGCGCCTTTCATTAGGCTTGCTGATTGGAGTAGTCATGGGATTATTGGTAGGTGGCATGTGGTCAACTAAAAAATAGTTTTATGGAAGATAGAAGTCCCTTGTTTTCCCGCTGGTGGAAATGGTATTTGCTGGTAATACTGGTACTCATCATCCTGGTTATATTGTTCTACCTGTTCACTGAACATTTCAGCTGATTTATTCACTTAATTTCCTTTCATGAGATTTACTTCGCTCGACTGGATCATCCTGGTTGCCACATTGGTGGGGATCATACTGTATGGTGTATACAGGAGTAAAACGAAGAGAAATCTTGAAGGGTATTTTCTTGGTAACCGGGAAATGCCCTGGTTCATCATCCTTTTAAGCATCATGGGAACACAGGCCAGTGCCATTACTTTCCTTACAGCACCAGGCCAGGCTTATACCGATGGTATGCGGTTCGTTCAATATTATTTTGGTATTCCTTTAGCGATGGTGGTGGTGAGCATCACTTTTGTTCCCATCTTTCACCGGCTAAGGATCTATACCGCTTATGAATACCTCGAACAACGCTTTGATCTTAAAACCAGGACACTTACATCCTTTCTTTTTTTATTATCGAGGGGACTTTCAACAGGTATCAGCATATATGCTCCTTCACTGGTGCTTCATAGTGTATTGGGTTGGGATGTTTATGTAACGAATATATTCATGGGTGGACTGGTGATCATCTATACTGTTTCGGGCGGAGCCAAGGCAGTTGCCTACACACAGCAGCTTCAGTTCATCATTATTTATATCGCCATGTTCATAGCAGCATGGTATGTTATTGATATGTTGCCAAAAGGGATCAGTTTTACCGATGCATTGCATATCAGTGGAAAATCCGGTAAACTGAATGTGATCAGCGATGGTTTCACCAATGGAAGTTTCGACTGGAAAGACAGGTACAATATATGGAGCGGGGTGATCGGCGGATTTTTCCTGGCCTTAAGTTATTTTGGAACAGATCAAAGCCAGGTAGGAAGGTACCTTACTGCAAGAAGCCTGAAAGAAAGCAGGATGGGATTACTCATGAACGGCCTGGTAAAAGTGCCCCTCCAGTTTTTTATTTTATTGATCGGTGCATTATTGTTTTCCTTCTACCAGTTTTACCAATCACCGGTATTCTTCAACCTGGCACAGGAAAGGATGGTGAAAGAAAGTGCTTATGCTGGAGAGTTCAATGAAGTGGAAAAGGAATATAAAGACCTCCAGGAGCAGAAAAGAACTACCGCGGTATATCTTTCCGATGCATTGAATTCAAATGATGAATTCAGGATAGGGGAGTTAAGGGAAGCGTTGAACCTGCAGGAAAAAGAAAGCAACTCTTTAAGAAATGAGGTAAAGGAAATTATAAAGAAGGCTTCTCCGGGTAGTGATCCCAATGATACCAATTATATCTTTTTAAGATTCGTGGGAGATTACCTTCCTGCAGGATTAGTCGGTCTTGTCATCGCCATCATATTCCTTGCAGCATGGGGAAGTATCGCTGCAGCATTGAATTCGCTTGCATCCTGTACGATGGTCGATTTTCATCTTAAGTTTTCAAAACGTCCTTTATCAATTGAAAAGGAGTATTACTGGTCAAAGATATATACGCTTTTATGGGGAGTATTCTGTATCGTGATCGCTGATTTCGCTTATAACCTTGGCAATAGTCTTATTGAAGCAGTCAATATATTGGGATCATGGTTCTATGGAACCATCCTTGGTGTATTCCTGGTAGCTTTTTATATGAAATGGATCAAAGGAAATGCAGTTTTTATCGCGGCATTGCTGGCCGAATCCATCGTGATAGGAGTGTATTATATGGATATCATTTCCTTCTTATGGCTGAACGTGATTGGTGCTATTGCAGTGCCATTATTTGCAATCATGCTCCAGCCTTTGATCGGTAGAACAAAGGCCGAAGCATGAAAGTGAATTATTATTTCAATGATTTGATCAGCTTCTCATTCAACGCAACATAATCATCGCTTTTTGCTGCACGGGCAAGTTCCATGGATTTGTTTGCTGCTGCAATGGCCTCCTGCTTTTTACCAAGCTTAGCCAGCGCATTGGCTCTCTGGTGATGTACCCAAAATGCATTGGGTGTTTGTTCCACTGCTTTATTCAGCCACTCGAGTGCCTTATTCATATCCTTTCCATTTTCCATATAGTACATGGCGGCAGCAAAATAAGGGCGGCTATCCTTATTCATCAAGTTATCGATCTGCGCCATCACTTTGGTTTCAACATCTGCTTCAATTGGAAAGGTAACTGCGGTCCTATCCCAAAGCATTGTTGCCTGCATTGAATTTGATTTTATTTCATCAAAAACGATCAGGAATGATTCAACAGGGAATGAAAGATCCACGGCCTTAGCAGTAAACCTTGCAACATCCTGGTCTTCTTTGTACGCTGCAGGACTGGTTACATCAAGTTGTTTGGAAATGATGATGGTCCATTCATTTTCACCAGGTATAGTTAGCAGTCCATATTTTCCTGCTGGAACCTTTTTGCCTCCAACGGTAACATCCTCACCGAAGCTGATGGTTGTTGCTTCATTGGCGCCGGTTCTCCATACTTTACCATAAGGCACCAGGTCGCCAAAGATCTTCCTGCCTCTTACTGCTGGCCTGGAATAATTCAATTCAACAGTGGAAAGTGCGAAGTTCTGCTTCACTGTTTGCATGGGTGATGGTGCAGGCGTTCGAAGCATTTGCGCTTCAGGACTGAGATACAGGCCTCCTGCAAACAGGAGGGTAATGAATAACTTTTTCATGTTGGTTTGTTTAGATTAAGCTTTAAAATTTTAATGGTAAAGAAAGGTTCGATAGAATCGCCCTTAAATTATTCAATCTTTTTGAAATGCGGGATGAAACTGTACCAATGTTGTTTTTAAATAATCCCTGTCGAGATGCGTATACATCTCAGTGGTGGTGATGCTTTCATGTCCAAGCATTTCCTGCACCACGCGCAGATCGGCTCCCCCTTCCACAAGGTGCGTGGCAAAAGAATGCCTGAAAGTATGGGGTGATATATTCTTTTTTAACCCTGAACGTTGTACCAGTTCTTTCAACATTAAAAAGATCATAACCCTTGTGAGTTTTGCACCGCGACGGTTCAGGAATAGTATATCCTCGTTACCTGGTTGAATGTTCTGTTGGCTGCGGATATTTTCTTTATACATGTTAACCTGCCTGATTGCATAGGACCCGATAGGTACGAGGCGTTGTTTATTCCCTTTTCCCGTTACCCTTATAAAACCAATATCAAGATAAAGATCCGAGATCTTCAGGTTCACCAGTTCGCTCACCCTTAAGCCGCAACTGTACAGGGTTTCAAGTATGGCTTTGTTTCTTTCTCCTTCAGGTTTTGAAAGATCAACCTGCTGGATGATCAGCTCTATTTCCTGTGGCGACAATACATCGGGCAGGGCCTTCTTCATTCTCGGCGCTTCAAGCAGGAAGCTGGGATCCTGTTGGGTGATCTGTTCAATAAGACAATATTTATAGAACGAACGTATGCCCGAAATGATCCTTGCCTGTGATCTTGCCGTCATTCCTAACTCGCTGATCCAGGCAATGAACATACGCAGATCGTCAAGGGTAAGATCAGCAGGGGATTTAAGGTCGCCGGTGTGTTGAAGGAACTGGGTGAGTTTATCAATATCATGCAGGTAGGCTTCCACAGAGTTCCCTGCCAGCGATTTTTCCAGCTGGAGGTATGCCTTATATCCTTTTTTGTATGGTTCCCACATGATTAAAGAAACTGAATGTTGGCGGGTAAACGATTTTATTTAGATTGCAATTTCTAACAAAAATCTTTCTAACCCGCATTCATGGATAAGATCAATTTACGTGCATTCAGGAAAAAAGTTGCGTTGAATAAATCCGCCTTCCGGAGATTCTTAAGCAGGATTGAAAAAAATCCTCCACGTGGCCTGCCTAAACTTACCCTTGAAAAAAATGCGGAAACCTGGATGGAGATCGATTGCCTTAGTTGCGCCAATTGCTGCAAAACAATGTCGCCCACCTATACCTCAACGGATCTAAAGCGTATATCGGCATTCCTTGGCATGACGGTAGATGCCTTTAAGGAAAAATGGTTGTATAAAGACCGCAATGGCGACTGGTTAAACCGAAAGCAACCCTGCCAGTTCCTCAACCTCCAGGATAACAAATGCAGTATTTATGCTGTGCGACCCAGGGATTGCGCGGGATTCCCTCATCATACCAAGAAGCGCATGCTCGATTATATTCATGTTTACAAGCAGAACGTAGAACATTGTCCAGCCACCTATAAGCTGGTGGAAAAAATGCGTTCAACATTATTTCCTTTAAGCTAGTTATTCATAAAAGATATCTTCCACAAACCTTACCTGGTGCTGACCATCCGAGAACTGGATGGCAATAATATCGAACTGGACCAGCTTCCATTTCGGGTAGGCATGCAGGTAAGCCGATGCTGCCCTTTGTAGCTTTCGAAATTTATATTCAGTTACTGCTTCTTCCGGTGTGCCAAAAGCCGGGCCCCATCGACCCTTTACCTCAATGAAATGTAATACTTTGTTCCTGCTGGCTATAATATCAATTTCGCAATGAACATGTCTCCAGTTAAGATGCAATACATCGAATCCCTGGCCTTGAAGGTATTCCACTGCCATCTGTTCGGCAAACCTTCCTTTACTGATGTTGTTGTTCATGGACAGGTTTTACTAATTTAGCCGCCAAAACAACGGCATGGCAAATTTTACGAAGATCTATGGTGTCAGGGGTGTGGTTCAGCACTATAACTGGGGAGGAAAAAACTATATCCCCACAGTATTAAAACAGCAAAATGAAGGTGACAAACCTTTTGCGGAATACTGGCTGGGTGCTCATGATAATGCACCATCTGCCATAGAAGGTACAGGCAACGAGCAAAAGCTTAATACGCTGATTGCTCATTACCCCCAATACCTGGGTGATAAAGCCAGGGAAAATTTTGGGAGGCTGCCCTACCTTTTAAAGATCCTCGACGTAAAAGATATGCTTTCGATCCAGGTGCATCCTACCAAGGCAGCAGCCATGGAAGAATTTGCCGCCGAAGAAAAGCAAGGTAAACCACGCAATGCTCCTGATCGCAATTACAAGGACGATAACCACAAGCCTGAGCTCATGCTTGCATTGAGCGAGTTTTATTTATTACATGGTTTCAGGCCGGTGGAGTCAATGAAAACCATATTAAAGGAAATACCAGAACTGAATTTCCTTTTACCCATTTTTGGAGAAGGTAACTACCGTGAATTATACCAGGCAGTAATGGAAATGCCCCAGGAAGAAGTGAATGAACGGCTAACCCCATTGCTCAACAGGTTGCAGGAAAAGTATAATGCCGGGCAGTTATCTAAAGAGCACCCCGATTTTTGGGCGGCCAGGGCGGCCAATACTTACAATGAGCCTGGAAAAATAGACCGCGGCATATTTTCTATTTACCTCCTGAACGTGGTAAAAGTGCAGAAAGGTGAAGCGGTATTCCAGGATGCAGGCCTTCCGCATGCCTACCTCGAAGGTCAGAATATAGAGATCATGGCCAATTCGGACAATGTATTAAGGGGTGGACTTACCAACAAACACGTGGATGTGCGGGAATTGATGAAACATGTTCGATTCGAACCCACCGAGCCAAATATCCTTAAAGGCAGTAAGGGAGAAATTGAAGAAGAAAGGGTTTTTCATACCCCTGCAAAGGATTTTGAATTATCGGAGTTGAAACTTGGAAAGGGGAAGGATTCCAGGCTGAACATTCATGCGCTGGATATTTTCCTTGTGCTGGGCGGCAGGGTATCTGTTTCTGTTGACGGTGAACAAATTCGCCGCGATAGCGGGGAGGCTTTCATGGCAGTGGCAGGTACGGGGCTCAACATCAGCGCCATAGAGGATTCCCTGTTGTATAGGGCAACTGTTCCCGGTGCTTAAATTAAAATTACCGTTATGCACATGCTTCTGGATAAAAAACAGGAGCACCAAAAATGATTGACCCGGATTTGAGTTATTTTTGCTGACTAATCTTTTAATATGAAATTTTCAAAGAATACACTGATCGCATTTGCCATGCTTGTACTGGTGGCAGCATTGTACAGGCTTATACCTTTCCGTCCTGCAGGATTTGCTCCACAGATGGCCCTGGCATTATTTGGAGGTGCTATGATTAAAGACAAGAAGTGGGCCTTTGCCTTACCGGTGATCTCACTGCTGATCTCTGACCTTTTTTACCAGGGGCTTTTTGCAGCGGGTTTCACTGATATCGCTGGTTTTTACCAGGGTCAATGGATGGTGTATGGCTGCTTTATGCTGATCACCGTTTTCGGTTTCCTGTTAAAGAAGATCAATTTCACCAATACCACCCTGTTCTCTATCGGCGGTTCACTGATCTTTTTCCTGGTTTCCAATTTCCTGGTATGGGCAGGTGGTGGAGGCTATTCAAGGCCTAAAACTTTTGATGGCCTCGTAATGTGTTATGGCGATGCACTGGCATTTTACCGCGATGGTGGATTGATCCATGGGTTTGCCGGTAATTTCATCATTGGAGAATTATTTTTTACCGCTTTGCTGTTTGGAGGATATTACCTGGTACAAAGGTCATCCCGTTTGGCCAAAGCCTGATTAAACTTTTATTGACATAGGACCCTGCCTCTGGCGGGGTCTTTTTTTTTATATTACCTTTCATGCTATATCCATTCAGATAACTACAATACAAAAACGGTAACCGCTCAACAGATTTTTGAATCGATGCGTTATTGATTTACCTTGATCCCGCATCATAAAATGCATCCATGAAACCCTTTGCCGCTTTTCTATTCAGTTTGCTGATGTTTTCATTTACAGATGTTGCCGCCCAGCAACTTGCAGGTAATACACTGCTTTGGCGTATCTCAGGTAATGGCCTGGCACAGCCCTCTTATCTTTTTGGTACCATTCACCTCAGCAACCAGGAATTATTTCATTTCGGTGATTCTGTTTATAAAGCCATTGAACAAACAAAAGGCTTTGCCATTGAAGTAAACCCTGATGAAATGGCAACCTACTATATTAATAAAATATTCGATGATCTTTCCAATGGAAAGAAGATCAGAAGCCTCATGGACAAAAAAAAGTTCAATGAGTATAAAGCAGGGCTGTCTAAAAAGTTTAATAAGCCCGCGGAAGAAATTACTACTGAAGATATCCTTAAAGAAAAGAACAAATGGGTTTCAGAGTTAATGGAAAAAGGGGAGATGCCAACTTTCATGGATGCCTACCTGTATAATATTGCACGCAAGCAAGGTAAATGG
>JAEWIW010000363.1 GCA_023386855.1 Bacteroidota bacterium
GTTATAATCCCCGTAAACATCCTGGATCTGCAGGTGATGAAATGCAAACATATCATTGAAGTCGCCCAGTGAAAATTTAGCAACGCGTTCAACGAATTCAAGCGGCTGGTCGAGCTGCTCATCTTCCACGATGATCTTTTTATAGAAGTGCGTTTCATCAAGCCACTTGGTAATGAGAAAATTTATGCCATCCACTTCTTTTTCCGACTGGTGAACCAGGTGGTCTTCGGCATAATGAACATTCAGGTAATCGATCACGAAAGTACCGCCGGGGTTCAACGACTGTGAGATGGTGCGAATGGCATTATAGTGTTCCCTTTCAGTACGGAAATATCCGAAGCTGGTAAAAAAATTGAAAGCGTAATCAAAATAATTGGCCCAGAAAGGAAGGCGCATATCGTGCTGGAAAAAATGGAGTTTATCGGTCTCAAATGTCAGGGCGTATTCAATGCTTGATTCGGAGAGGTCAATACCTGTAACATCAAAACCCTTTTGAGCCAGGATACGGCTATGACGGCCGCGCCCGCAGGCAACATCAAGCAAACGCGCTTTAGCAGGAACTTTCAGCAGGTCGAGCAGACGTTGAATAAAGGTTGTTGCTTCTTCTTCATCGCGATCAAAATATAGCTTATGGTAATAGGGTGAATCAAACCATTCTGAAAACCAGGTGCCTGTCTTTTGCATGTAACGCTATTATTTGAACAAATGTAAACACTTAAATGGTCCATTTTAAACCAGTTTAAGGAATTGTTGATATCTAAACTTGGTAAACTGTTGTTCTGGCATTAACGTTGTGCAGGAATTTCGACTGAATTCTGAAAAACCTTCCGTATTTTTTGAGTATCCAATCCTTCGATAGACTTTTTACGTTAAATTAAGCTGAATACAAACCCTTATTTTTGCAAAAAAACCTGTAGAGCTGTGGCATTGATCAAAAGCATTTCTGGAATTCGGGGAACGATTGGTGGTAAAACCGGTGATAACCTCACCCCTTTGGATATTGTAAAGTTTAGTGCTGCATATGGAACCTGGTTACTCAACCAGGGCAGTAACCGTAAAGTGGTGATCGGCCGTGATGGCAGGATCAGTGGATCCATGGTTCAAAGCCTTGTTGTAAATACATTGATGGGACTGGGACTTGATGTTGTTGACATTGGTTTATCAACCACACCAACGGTTGAACTGGCCGTAGTTTGGGAGAAGGCTGCAGGCGGGATCATTATTACGGCAAGCCATAACCCCAAGGAATGGAATGCACTGAAGCTGCTTAACCACCAGGGAGAATTCATCAGTGCTGAAGATGGACAGTTCATTCTTCAAAAAGCTGAGGCAGCAGATTTTACTTTTAATACTGTAGATAAGCTGGGATCCTGCACAACAGAAAAAAATTATTTACAGGAACATATTGATGCCATTGTAAACTATCCCTTGGTGGATGTGGAAAGCATCCGCAAAAAAAATTTTCGAGCGGTGGTGGATGTAGTGAATTCTACTGGAGCCTTATTCCTTCCGCCATTGCTGAAAGCACTGGGAGTGGAAGAAGTGATATTGCTGAATGGTGAGCTCAATGGAAAATTTGCGCATAATCCCGAGCCGCTTCCCGAAAACCTTGTGGAACTAAGTGCTTCCGTGCGCAAGCATAAAGCTGATCTTGGAATAGCTGTTGACCCGGATGTTGACCGGCTTTGCTTTGTTTGCGAAGACGGAAGCATGTTTGGTGAAGAATATACGCTTGTTGCCGTTGCTGATTATGTTTTATCGCGCAGGCCAGGCAATACAGTGAGTAATATGAGCAGTACCAAGGCGCTTAAGGAAATTACCCTTCGTCATGGTGGTGAATATTTTCCTTCGGCAGTGGGTGAGGTGAACGTGGTTTCAAGGATGAAGGAAGTTAATGCCGTAATTGGAGGCGAAGGAAATGGAGGTATTATTGTTCCAGACCTGCATTATGGCCGAGATGCCCTTGCGGGGATCGGTTTGTTCCTCAGTTCACTTTCTTACCATAAAAATGGCATGCGTTCCTTCAGGTCGAAATATCCCGATTATTTCATCTCCAAGAATAAGATTGAACTCGAGAATGGCATTGATGTAAAAGAGATTTTTGAAAAGATCCGCAAGAAATATAAGAAGCAGCCTATCAATACCGAAGATGGATTAAAGATAGAATTTGATTCAGATTGGGTACATTTGCGCACTTCGAACACCGAGCCGATCATCAGGATCTATGCTGAAAGCAGTTTCGAGACCACTGCAAATAATATTGCGTTGCGCCTGATGCAGGATATCAAGGAGTTCATTTGATATAAGAAGCGCAATGATGAAACGTATTTACCTCGATAATGCGGCTACTACGCCGCTTGACCCTGCTGTATTACAGGAAATGATGCCTTACCTGACCGAGAAATTTGGTAACCCGTCATCCATTTATTCCTATGGTCGTGAAACCAGGCTTGCCATTGAAACCGCCCGGAAAACCGTGGCCAGAATTCTTGGAGCACATCCTGCAGAAATATTCTTTACCTCCGGTGGTACAGAAAGTTCCAATACCGCTATCTGTGCTGCAGTTCATGACCTGGGGTGCAAGCGCATCATTACTTCTCCCATTGAACACCATGCCACATTACATACGGTGGAAAATCTTAAATGCACGGGTGAAGTAAAGCTTGATTATGTAAAGCTTTTACCGAACGGGCATATCGATATGGATGACCTGGGGCAGTTACTGGCGAGCGCAGGTGAAAAATGCCTGGTGACCCTTATGCATGCGAATAACGAGATCGGCAACATGATCGATATCCATGCGGTGGGAAACCTTTGTAAAGAATACAATGCGATCTTTCATTCAGATACTGTTCAAACCGTTGGCCATTTTCCTTTTGACCTGAGAAATACTCCGGTTCATTTTATTACGGGTGCGGGGCATAAGTTTCATGGACCAAAAGGAGTGGGCATGCTTTATATCAATGAAAATGTAAAGATCAAACCTTATATCCATGGAGGAGGGCAGGAAAGGAATATGCGTGCGGGTACCGAGAACCTGTATGGTATTGTAGGGTTTGCCAAGGCATTGCAACTGGCAACAGAAAATTATGAACATGACAGTAAATACATCATGGAGCTTAAGCAATACATGATGAAAAAGCTGGAAGAAAATATCCCAGGCATTAGTGTCAACGGCGATCCACTGGGAAGAAGCCTTTATACGGTATTGAATGTTTCCTTTCCAAAAACGGAAAAATCGGAAATGATGCTGTTCAATCTCGATATCCATCATATCTGCGTAAGTGGGGGAAGTGCCTGCACCAGTGGTGCAGACCAGGGTTCACATGTAATCAGGTCTATTAACCATGATCCCAACCAGGTAGCGGTAAGATTCTCCTTCAGTAAGAATAATCAAAAAGAAGAAATAGATACCGTGGTGGAAAAGTTGAAAGAACTGATCTGACCCGCTCATTTCATGAGAAGTAAATAAGCAGGGTAGCCGGTTTCAGCATCACAACAACATCCGGCGGCACCACTATGACTCAGCACTAACTTTCGATAGCACATTATGCTCTTCAGCACCACCATGATGACATTAAAAAGAAATGCATTCTGGTCAAAGTGACTATCTTGCTGTAAATCTATTTTCATGAGATTAATTTCCAGGTCATCCATCATTTGGATTACCATTACTGCGATTTGCTTTTCTTCCTGCAAGTTTACAAGCCATACTACGGAGCATTCCGGCGAAGGACAGGAACATGCTGCTAAATCGGTTAAGCATGCCAGCTGGATCATGCAATCGAATGTTTATGAAGTAAACATTCGTCAATACACTAAAGAAGGAACGTTCAGGGCCATGGCCGCGCATTTCGACCGTCTGAGAGATATGGGGGTTGAAATATTATGGATCATGCCGGTAACACCTATCAGTAAAATTGATCGGAAAGGAACACTGGGAAGTTATTATGCCGTTGCTGATTACAGGGCCATCAATCCTGAATATGGGACGATGGACGATTTCAAATGGTTCGTTAATGAAGCGCATAAGAAGGGATTTAAAGTGATCACCGATTGGGTGGCTAATCACACAGGTGCCGATCATCCATGGGTTACTACGCATAAGGATTTTTATAACCTTGACAGCACGGGAAATCCGAAGTCGGTTTACGACTGGACCGATACACGTGAACTGAATTTTGATAACAGGGCCATGCGCGATAGCATGACGGAAAACATGAAGTTCTGGATCAGGGAAACCAATATTGATGGTTTCCGATGCGATGTTGCAGGAGAAGTGCCGGATGATTACTGGGCAGAAGTGATTCCACAATTGAGAGCAATGAAAGAAATTTTCATGCTTGCTGAAGGTGATGCTCCAGGCTTGCATGCTGCGGGCTTTGATGCAACTTATCCATGGGATGTATTCCAGGCGACAAAGAAAATTGCAAATGGTTCATCCAATGCATTGGTAATTGATACCCTGATGAAAAGACTTGATACTTTTCCTCCAGGAGCAATAAGACTGTATTTCACCAGCAACCATGATGAGAACAGCTGGAATAAGAGTGATTATGAAACTTATCCCGGTGCTTCACATGCCCCCTTCGCGGTATTGACGCAAACGCTGAAAGCCAGCCTCCCACTGATTTACAGCGGGCAGGAAGAGCCGGTGCTGAGGGCTATTCCTTTCTTTGAAAAAGATTCTATTCATTTTGAAAACTATGGCAGGGCAAAGTTTTATTCCACGCTTTTGCACTTACGTACAAGGAATGATGCGCTCGCTGTAGATGCTGCTTTCCATAAAATAAAAACCTCTGCCGATACCGCGCTCTACGCTTTTACAAGGTCTTCCCCAGGCAATAAGGTGTTGGTGTTGCTTAATCTTTCCGGTAATAAGCTTACTGCAACATTAAATGA
>JAEWIW010000365.1 GCA_023386855.1 Bacteroidota bacterium
GCTTTGCGCGATCTCACTTTCATGATGCGGAAACTGGAGATCCATTCCTCCACCATGAATATCAAATTCTCTTCCCAGGTACTTGGTGCTCATGGCAGAACATTCAATGTGCCATCCCGGGAAACCCTCGCCCCATGGGCTGTTCCAGCGCATAATATGCTCGGGCGGTGCGGATTTCCAAAGAGCAAAATCCTGTTTATTCTTTTTCTCATCCTGTCCTTCAAGATCCCTTGTAGTTTCCAGCAGGTCATCCATAACCCTACCGCTTAGTTTGCCATAAGGATAATGCTCCGCATATTTTTTGACGTCGAAATACACCGACCCGTTCACTTCATAGGCATAACCTTCTTCAATGATCTTTTTGATCATTTCAATCTGCTCAACAATATGACCCGTTGCTGTAGGCTCAATACTGGGTTCAAGGTTATTGAACTGCAGCATTGCCCAATGAAAAAGGTTCGTGTATTTCTGGACCAGCTCCATGGGCTCAAGCTTCTCCAGCACGGCCTTGGTGGAGATCTTGTCTTCCGCAGCTCTTCCCTCTTCTTCAAAATGACCGGCATCCGTAATGTTTCTAACATAACGAACCTTATACCCCAAATGAAGAAGATAGCGGTATAATACATCGAAAGTGATAAAGGGACGGGCATGGCCGAGATGACTTTCACCACTCACGGTAGGTCCGCACACATAAAGGCCCACATGGCCTGGCGTAATGGGTTCAAATACTTCCTTTTCCCTGTTATACGAGTTATACACTTTCAGTTTCGACATATCCGGTAATTGGTGAGTAGGCAAAAATAATTAAAGTCAATCTATTTCACTTGTTAACTTAAGGTCGGCAACCAGTGGAAAATGGTCTGAATAAGGAAGGAGAAAACGTTTGAACTGTAATACCTCGAATCTTTTATCTGCCATAATATAATCTATCCTTAGGGTAGGTGAAATATTCTTGAAGGTTCTGCAGATGCCAGCGCCCTTTTCTACAAATGCATCTTTCCTGTCGCCCTTCACCGTGAAATAAGTATAGGAATTGGGAACATCATTGAAGTCGCCACAGATGATCTCGGCATAAGGACTTCCATCCAGTTCGCGCCGAACGATCTCAACCTGGTTACCACGGAATGCATAACCCTGCCTTAATTTTTTCACCAACGATTTGGATGCTTCCATCGCGCTGTCATCGGCATTCTTGATGATCTCCAGCCTGCGGAAATCTTCCTGCTGGAACAATACCGATTGAAGATGCGTGGTATAGATGCGGATTCTTTTTCCAAAGGCCATCACGTCGGCATGGATAAGGCTTTCCGCTGCTCGCATTGATCTAGGCCCGGGGTATTGGATACGGAAAGAATCCACGATGGGATATTTTGAATATATGGCCACACCCACCTGGAAGGTACCATTGCGCTTCGCATAATCACCCACGGTATAATGGTATTTAAAACCCATTGCCGTTAGATCATTCACGTTGCTGTAGAATTTCTTTTTATTGGGTTCGAGATATTCCTGGAAGCAGAGGATATCTGGATTGACCTCGTTGAAAAAAGCAAACATCTCCTGGCGGTAACTGGTGGAGTGCCTGATATCCGCAGAGGTTTCATTAAAACTTAACACGTTCCATGTCAGTATCCTGAGGGTACTATCTGCTTTCTTTACAGAAAATGGAGGTTGGGTGTAGTTCATTCCCAATAAAGCCCTGATATTGGAATAACCAATTATCATTGCCACCAGTGAAACCAGGGCCCACCGCGATCCAAACAGGATCCAGAATACAAAGAAGCCAAATACAAATACAAGGATAAAGGGAAATGCCAATCCCAAAATCGCCGTCATCCACCATTCCGCCGGGTGGAGATAAGCATTGGCACAGGCTGCCAGGAAAAAAACAACGACCACCAGGTTTGATATGATCAGGACCTTTTTGGTAATGGTGCGGAAAAAACGGGGCATTCCTAAAATTACAAATCTTCTTCGGCTGCCCGCTTTAAAATCTCTTTTTCTTCTTCGGTTAAAAACCGGTATCCCTGCTGGTTGATCTTGTCAAGGATCTCATCCACCCTGCGCTGGGTGATATTGGGAATTTTTTTATACGGAGCTGCGCCTCTTGAATTATAATAAAGATCTTTTCTCGCAGTTTTTTTCCAGTCTTTTTTTGCAGGGTTGAACAGGTTTGCCACCCAGTCGAAAAATGAATTGATCCAGGCGGTAAGATCCCTTCCTCTTTTCATTTGATAGGTGATAGTGAAGCCAATGGCCGCACCACCCAGGTGAGCGATATGCCCTCCCCCATTTTGTCCGGGGATGCTGGCAAAATCAATGATCACAAATACTACGGTCAGTACCCACAAAGGAATACCACCATTGATCATCGGGAAGATCCGGTAATCCGGTGCAAGTGCAGTGGTAGCAATGGCAATGGCCATCACTCCTGCCGATGCGCCTTCCAGCGTGGTCCCTGGCATTTGTTCTACCAGCCTGGGGAATATGTTGAAGCTTATAAGGAAAACCAGTGCGCCGGCAAAGCCGCCATATAAAAAAATGGGGATGATCTTCTTGTTACCGGCAAGGTCCTGCAGGATATACCCAAAAGCCCAGAGCCATAGCAGGTTTCCGAGTAAGTGAAATACCCTGTCGTGCATAAACATATAGGTTAGCAGGGTCCATGGTCGTTCCAGTAATTTCAATGGATCCGCCGGAAGGGCAAACCAGTCAAATACCGTAGGCCTGTAAGCCTCCACGTTCAATCCACCCAAATGGAATACCACGTAGATGAATTTGAATATGCAGAATATGATGGTGAGTATTGCAAGCAGCATTACGAGCGAATTGCCATCCTGTCCCAGCATCATCCTTTTTTTGTAACGATCCTCTTGTAACACGTATAAATGCTTTAAATGAATTGTGTAATCAATTTAAGAAACCTTTTTTAAGAAAACTGAATTCCCAATCTATAAATCTTCCGGCCCTATGTTGAGCCTCGTATTTCGTATTTTGTATTTCGTATTTTGAATTCCGTATTCCGTTTTCCGTATTCCGTTTTCTAATAAAACCTCCGCCGGTTATTCCGATTCCAATACCATACCAGCAGGAATCCAACGAGTGCGCCACCCAGGTGCGCCCAGTGTGCCACCGTATCGCCCGCAGAATTTTGTACTCCCAGCCATAATTCCATGGCGGCATAAAGGATCACGAACCACTTGGCTTTGATGGGGAAGAAAAAATAAATGTAGAGAAGACTGTTGGGAAACAAATAACCAAAAGCAGCAAGACAGCCAAATACGGCTCCTGAAGCCCCTACTGTTGGTACATTCACTTTAAAGCTGGGGTCATACCTTAGTTTATCCTGCTCCGAAATAGGCAACTGCCTGAATATGGCCATAACGTCTTCCATCTGGTAATACAAAACGCCCATATGCAACAAAGCCGCCCCGAGGCCCGACGCCATGTAAAAAATCAGGAAACGTTTTGATCCCCACACATTTTCCAGCATGCTACCAAACATCCACAAGGCAAACATGTTGAAGAAAAGGTGGGTAAAGCTTCCGTGCAGGAACATATGGGTCACCAACTGGTGTGGCTTGAAATACACGGAATGAATATCGTGCAGCGCGAAGAGCTGTTCAAAATCGAAATAGCCTCCGCCACTGAAAGTAACCTGTGCAAAATAGACCAGCACATTAATGATCAATAGATTCTTTATCACCGGTGGAACCGCCTGGAAATTCCGCATTCGTATATCTGCCATCCTGCTAAGTTTAATTTTTTATGCTTTCAGTACTAATCGCACCACGTTTTCAATATGATGGGTATGGGGGAACATATCCACCGGCCTGATCCTTTCCACTGTATATTTTTCCGACAACAGGTTCAGGTCCCGGGCCTGCGTTGCCGGGTTACAACTTACATACACTACCACGGGAGCCGCGATCTCATTGATCTTTCTCACCAAAACCTCACTCATCCCGGCCCTTGGCGGATCGGTGATAATCACATCGGGCTTGCCATGCTTTAAAAAGAAATCATCATTGCAGATCTCCGTTACATCGCCGGCAAAGAATTCAGCATGTGAAATATTATTCAATGCCGCATTTTCCTTCGCATCTTCAATGGCTTCGGCAATCATTTCCACACCAATCACTTTCGATGCCTGCCTGCTCAGAAATATGCCAATACTTCCTGTTCCGCAGTATAGATCATAGACCACTTCCTTACCCGTAAGCCCTGCAAAATCCCTGGTCACCTGGTATAAACGCTCGCCCTGCCAGGTATTGGTCTGGAAGAAGGATTTTGGACTGATATTAAACTGGAAATCTTCCAGCATCTCCACTATGTACCCTTTTCCCTTAAACACTTTGGGATGAAGGTCGTGAAGGCTGTCATTCTTTTTCCAGTTCACCGTGTACAGTAAGGTAGTAATTCCCGGGAAAAGCTGCACCAGGTATTCCATCAGCATGTTGATCTTCTTCAGGTCCTGTTCACCCACAACCACGTTCACCATTACTTCACCGCTACGGCAAACCCTGATTTGCATTGTCCGCAAAAAGCCATGATGCTCCCGGATATTGTAAAAGGTCCAGTTGTTGGCCAGGGCAAAATCCTTAATGGCCAGCCTGATTTCGTTGGTTGGTTCATCCTGGAGATGACAAACCTGGATATCCACAACCTTATCAAATAAGCCTTTGGCGTGAAATCCTGCAACCGGCACATCGCCCGAGATCTCCTGGTTGGAAATCTCCGAGGGAAGTAAAAATCTTTTTGTGCCGAAAGTATATTCGATCTTGTTGCGGTAGCGGCGATCTCTTTCTGCCCCAAGTATTGGTTCAAAAACAGGAAGGGGCAATTTTCCAATCCTCTTTATTGTTTCCTCAACCTGCTGTTGCTTGTAATGGAGCTGCTTTTCATAGGGCAGCATCTGCCATTGACATCCCCCGCAAACTCCGAAATGCTGGCAAAAAGGAATTACCCGGTCAGGCGCCAGTTCATGAAATTTTATTGCACGGCCTTCGGCCCAATCCTTTTTATTCCGCCCGATCCTGACGTCCACCACATCGCCGGGAACGGCATCCTCAATAAAGATGGCTTTCCCATCAACGCGGGCGATCGACTTACCTTCTGCGGCATAATTTTCCACCAAAACCCTTTCGAGTAATGGATGTCTGTTCTTTTTTCTCACCGCGCAAAGATAACAGAACCGGCGCATCCCGATAAGGGTAATAATCTACTGCTTTTCGCCCTTCTTTTCGAAATCAAGGATAACACCATTGATGCAATAACGTAAACCGGTAGGAGGAGGTCCATCCTCGAAAACATGCCCCAGGTGCGCCTTACAGCGTCCGCACATTACCTCGGTACGTTTCATGCCATGCGTATTA
This sequence comes from Bacteroidota bacterium, assembly GCA_023386855.1. Taxonomy (GTDB): domain Bacteria; phylum Bacteroidota; class Bacteroidia; order Chitinophagales; family Chitinophagaceae; genus Flavitalea. The sequence goes on from JAEWIW010000365.1 coordinate 5,376, forward strand.
TCCGGCTGGTAAATGATACTGGTCTTCGAAATGGGCTCATAGAAACTGGGCCACCCGCAACCGCTGTCGAATTTGGTATCACTCCTGAAAAGAGCATTACCACAGGCCGCGCAGTAATAGGTTCCAATTTCGTTGAACTTCTCGAATTTGCTCGACCAGGGTCTTTCTGTTCCCTTCATCCGAGCAATATTATACACTTCCCTGGGCAGGATCTTCTGCCAGTCATCCTCGGTAAGATTCACTTTTGAAGTGTCCGTGCGGGAATACACTTTATTATCCTTTTTCTCTTCCATAGCAATTTTTTTTCGGTCCGACGATTGGGAATAGCTGCAATTCTGAAGCCCGATGGCCACCAGGGCCAGGATCAACCAACTCTTGAACTGCTTCATAAAATTAAATTGTCTCTAAAGGTACAAACCAGTTCCAACAGGATGGTTACTGACTGGCATATTGTATTCCACTTAACATTTTGGGGTGCTTGCGATATACCCCGTGGCACGCCCCCGTGCCACGCCCCCGTGCCACGGGGTCAAA
>JAEWIW010000316.1 GCA_023386855.1 Bacteroidota bacterium
GTGCTCACCAAAAGAGAGATCGAACTGGTGAACTATCTCCAGGAAGGGCTTTCCTACAAAGAGATCGCTGCCCGGATGTATCTTTCCGTTTATACCATTAATTACCATCTTAAGAATATATACCCCAAATTGAATGTTGAATCAAAAGCCCAGTTGATTCATAAGCTTAAGAATGCTGATGAAGTGAATTTCAAAGCTATTGCAGGCAGGCAAAAAACCAACTGAAATATTACCTTTTAATTTTTTCTCCTTTTTCAAAGAAGCCCAATTTTTCTTAAAAACATAGAAGATTTAAGTAGTAAAATTTTTACTTTAGAAAAAAAACTACTTAAATTAGTAGTAGAAGAATTAAAATTCCATTATTATTTTTAGAGACCATAGTCGGAGAAAAGTTCTCACTAGCCAGTCCCCCCCTACGCCCAATTCCTTCAGAAATTCCTTTCTTCAATCCCCCCATATATATTTTGGTGCTGATTAGGCTGTATTAAAAAAAACAGGAAATTTTTTTTATCGTGCTATCGGACATGTGACGAAGATAGGCGATGCCTTGTCCAAAACTATTTATATATGCCTGACACAAGAAAATGGTATGCTGTTTACACCAAGCCCAAGTGGGAAAAGAAAGTTTCACAGTTGCTTACAAAGAAGAAAATTGAAAGTTATTGCCCGCTGAATAAGGTTGTCAGGCAATGGAAAGACCGCCGCAAACTCATCATGGAGCCCCTGTTTAACTCATACGTATTTGTTCATCTTACCGAACAGGAGATCTGGTCGGTCCGCCAAACCGAAGGTGTGCTGAACTTTGTTTACTGGCTAAGCAAACCGGCGATCATCCAGGACCAGGAGATCATTACCATTCAGCGTTTCCTTAACGATTACCAGAATGTTCACCTCGAAAAAGCAAGGGTCAACCCGCATGATACCGTTCGCGTAATGGGCGGCCCATTGATGTACCTCGAAGGCAATGTTCTCGAAGTAAAAAATAAAACCCTTATGAAAAATATTCATGATGTAGTAAATAGTGGTCTTTGTATAGGTTGTGGAGTCTGTGCTTCCCTTCACTATACTGCTGCTGGGAATCTGCTATCTCATTCCTGTTTTTATGGGAAGGGAAGTGCTCCTGGCTTCTTTTGCTGATGATTTTTATTATTACCTTAAAATCTCTACCAACCTTTATTCGGGTAAAGGCCTGTCCTTTTTTGAAGGGGTACTGACCAATGGATTCCAGCCGGTTCACCAGTTGCTGGTGATCATTGTAGACGGGTTAGCGCAATTGCTGCGGATCGATGAGTTGATATTGCTAAGGTCGGTATTCGGCCTGCTGTTTACTGCTTTCTCTTATTTATTTTTCCGCGTACTACAACCTTCAGGTTTCTTTTCCTCCCTTTCTTTTATTACTGCCATTTGTTCCTATTTTATCCTTTCCACTACCGGGATGGAAGTGCTATTGCTGGTTCCTGTAATGGTCCTGTTCCTGTTGAGGCTGAAAGACAGGCGGGCCGGCCCTTGGGAGGTATTATCGTGGCTGCTGTTACTGTTCCTGATAAGAATTGATTCGGTGATTATCGGTGGACTTATTGCTGCCTGGTATATGGTTGGTTTAATAAAGGATAAAATTGTCTTTTATAGGGAACTGGTTTCGCCAATGATTGCAGGTATTGTCTTTCTTTCTGCATGGTTCTTTATCAATGACTATTATTTTGGTTCGATGCTTCCCATTAGCGGGTTGGCTAAATCTGTACGATATTTCAGCGGAATTAACTCGGCAACATTTAATTCAATTGTAAATGCTGAATGGACTTACCGTTCGGTGATCCTGGCTCCGGTATTAGGGGGCATCGCCCTGGTGTTGATCACAAGGAAATATGAACGGTTACAGGTTATTGCACTTGTGTTGATCGGTATATATTATTTACAGAATGCTATAAGAAGCGACTGGAAGATCTGGTCATGGTATTTTTTTCCCTTCACTGTATGGATGTTATTTATTTCAAACTGGTTCGAACAGTATGATGCAAAGATTGTTTCCAGTATCAAACAGGGCGTTGGATCGATCATGCTTTATATAGCTTCACTATGGACGATAGGGGCGGTGTTATTCATTACCCTTGGATTCATTTCACCAGCTAATGTTCCCAGCACCCTGAATGAAGCGGCATCAAGGATTAAACTTTTTGAGAAAGAGCATAAAGGTGTATATGCCATGGGCGACCGGGCGGGCATAGTGGGGTATGCACTCGAATCGCCATTGGTGCAACTGGAAGGGCTGGTGATGGACCGCCGGTTCCTTGAAAGGCTGCATCATTCATCAAGGCTTGGCAGGTTATTGGAATACTATAAGGTGGATTATTATATCGCTACCAACCCTGTTGAACTTGGGAATGGCCGCTACCAGGTGGATGAGCCACGCCAGTCGAATCGTTGGAAGATCACTGATACCATCAACTGGCCGGTGGAAGCAGTAATAACCGTAAAAAAAGATTACCGCTTCAGGAAACGGTTGTTGCAGGAAACGCGGACGTTTATTTTCAGCATACCCCGTGGCACGGGGGCGTGGCACGGCCCCGTGCCACGGGGTATGAAAAAAACACCAGATTTAAGTAGTAAAAATTAAAAAATGCATTAATAACTACTTAAATAAGTAGTTATTGGAGAAAAAAGATCGTTGTATTTTTGTGATGATTCAAGTTGTTCTTATATAATATGCACTTATCAGCATTAATTTAAAGAGGATTAAAATTTTTAATTCGCTTGCATCTGGTTTAAGTGCGAGTTAGATTTGAATCACCATCTGTGAAACCCTGGAATCCGGTGGATACCCCCATCCATTGGTAAAAATTAATCCCCTAAACCCTATCCTCCAGAAATACCTCAAAGATCCCGTATTTGATGGCCAGTGACTGAGTCATGTCTTGCTTTAATTTCATTATAGCAAGTCCAATTTGATCCATGTATTGGTCTTTTTCTATTTACACCCATACATCGAACCGGGTGGTTGATCAAAATTGTTGATCCTCCCAAAACTTCTTTCCTGTAACGAAGATAGGCAGAGCCTTGCCCTTAACCGAAGCATATGACAGCATCAAAAAATTGGTATGCGGTGTATACGCGGCCTCATTGGGAGAAAAAGATTTCCTCCTTAATATCTAAGAAGGAAATTGAAAATTACTGCCCTGTTAACAGGGTTATCCGGCAATGGAAGGATCGTAAGAAGATGATCTTTGAACCTTTGTTCACATCGTATGTATTTGTTCATCTTGCCGAGAATGATATGTGGAGGGTAAGGGCAACAGAAGGCGTATTAAACCTTGTTCACTGGTTGAATAAGCCGGCGATCATCAGGGAAGAAGAAATAGAAGCCATTAAGAATTTTCTTTCCGATTATGAAAGTGTTCGTCTTGAAAAAACAAGGGTAAATCCCAATGATCATGTGCGTATTATCGATGGCCCGTTGATGTCGATGCAGGGTAATGTACTTGAAGTGTCAAAAAAATCGGTACGCGTGCTCCTGCCTTCACTTGGCTACCAGATGGTGGCTGAGCTGGATATTGATAATGTTGAAAAGATCGTTGGTCTTACCAGTGATGCATCAAACCTTAAATTTCAAAGGGTCTCATAAGTATTTCCCGTTCTGATTCCTGTTTAAAAAACATCCATG
>JAEWIW010000370.1 GCA_023386855.1 Bacteroidota bacterium
TATTTAGTGGTTGTATCGCATAAAAATGCCCGGGATCACTTGCAGATACCCGGGCAGTAGAGAGAATCACACTCAAAACTAACGATTGCAAAAACTATTATGGATGATCCCATTCAGGATTCTGCACAAGATTAGTATTCATTAAAAGCTCATTGTATGGCAACGGGCCATAGTATTTATAATCGGGATATTCCCTAACTGTATTTACATGGTACAATAGCCTTCCTTTATCTCCTTCAGATAATGCTGCAATACCATTATTGATCCTGAAATAATATACTCCAGCAACAGGATTGGCAGGGGGCGTTGTTACGAAGGCAACATCCAGGCGGCCATCCTCATTCAGGTCGAGCAACTGACCTTCCTGAGGCACATAGATCCCATCCTTTTCTTTCTCCAATAGCTTTCCTGCCTTCCATCTTTTAAGATCAGTATACCTTGTTCCTTCAGCCGCCAGCTCAATAGCTCTTTCCCTTCTTACTTCCATAATCGCAATTGAGTTGATACCAGGATAAAAATTTTCTACCATATAAGGATCAAGTGTCTGGGGCATTGATACATCTGCAATACCAGCACGGTCTCTTAACAGAGCAATGGTTTTATTCCAGTCATCCATGGTAAATGTCCCAAGCTCGGCTTTGGCTTCTGCATAATTCAATAATACTTCTGCATATCGAATTACCGGGATAGAATTATAACTGTTGCCTACAAGATCCAGCTTTGGATCATCCAATGAAAACTTCATGATCTGGTATCCTGTAACTGCTGCCGCCGCAAGGTAGGGTGGGGCCAGTGTTCCGTCGCCACGCTTAAAACCTGGTGTGCGTATGGTTTGTGCCAACCTCGCATCTCTTCCCATTACCTCATCCTGGAATTCAATAGTGTTATATCCTGGCATATCTGTAAACCTGCTTCCATCTATATTCAGGTAAGTATTGATAAAGCGTTTTACAAATGAAGGCTGGTATTTTCCATAATCCGAGAAAAATCCCGTTGCATTATGGTACACTTTCATACCATCATTATAAATCCTTGCCAGGATCACTTCATTGGTAAGGGGCGACTGGCTTATAAAAAGATTACGATAATCTTTTGTGGGGTTGTTGGTATCATTCAATCCATACACCCCGCTTTCCATCAATTCCAAAGCAGCATCCGCAGCTTCCTGCAACCAGAAATCAGCTGTTCCCTGCAAGCCAAGTTCATCATGGTATTTCCTGAAGGTGCCTTCGTATAAACATATCCTTGATTTTAATGCCAGTGCTGTCCATTTTGAAATAGTGGATGAAGTTGAACTCTTCGTTTCTGTTACATTCGCGATGGCAAAATCAAGATCTGCAAGCACCGAATCCATCACAAGGGTTCTTGGATCGCGCGCTTTATAAAGGTCGGGATCCGCAGACGACAACACCTTACCAAACCAGGGAACATCGCCGAACATGTTCACTTTATCATAGTAGAACCATGCCCTGAAAAAACGTGCAATGCCGGCGAAGTTATTTTTCTTTGCTTCTTCAATGGGCGCTTCCTTGTAGTGCGCCAGGAAATAATTGATATTCCTGAGGTCGCCCCAATACCATCCCTGTGCATCCCTGCTGGTAAACCCACCACTCAGGTAATTGTTCTTCTGGTCCCAAACCGTAATATCGCTGAGAATATTTCCATGAAGATAGTAGCCCTGGATAGATCCGGATTCGCCATAAATAGCTTGCGCTGATGGAACCATCTGGTAGAAAGAGTTTACATATAACTGCAGGTCCTGTTCAGTGGCAAATGCCTGCGTTGGCGTAAGAGAATCCAATGGATATTTCTCCAGGCTTTTCTTACAGGAAAAGAAAAACATTATACCCGCGAGAAGTAAAAAATTATATCTGGTCATTTTAAAAATCTTAAGGTTAGGAATGATTACAGGGTCACATTTAAACCAAAGGTGACAGATTTGAGTCCCGGGTAATTATTACTGTTATACCGCTGGCCACTTTCAAAATCAAGCGTCTCCACGTCGATTCCTTTTGCAATCTTATACAATGGTGATGTCGTCCAGATATTCTGCCCGGAAACATACACTTCAATATTGGTCAGCCCCACCCGTGAAAGAATTTTTGTGGGAATGGTATAACCTAAAGTGATATTTTTCAGGCGTAAATAGCTAACGTCCTGCAGGAACCTTGTTTGTGGCTGAAGTGAACGGTCGCCATACACCAGCGGACCACGGTATCTTGGCCAGTAAGAATTCGGATCACCGCCGTTAAGTGTCCAGTTATTTTCAAGGGTATGTTTTGGAATGGAAGCATACCATACATTGTATTGGCCCCAGAACTCAGTTGTATTAAAATACCAGTCGCGTTTACCGATACCCTGGAAGAATGCGGACAGGCTGAAATTATTCCAACCCACATTGGCAGTAATGCCATACATATAACGTGGTCTTGAATTACCGATCACATTCCAGTCACCATGATCATCCAATGTGCGTTTACCTTTATTGATAACACCATCACCATTCAGGTCACGGAATTTAAGATCACCTGGAAGTATCTTGTTTCCGCCAGACACCTGCACAAAACTCTGGTCAGCATGTTTATCAATATCTTCCTGTGAAGTAAAGATTCCTTCTGTGGTATATCCCCAGATATCACCCACCTTCTGGCCTACATAATAATTGGTGATAAAAGTGTATGGTTCAGGACTAATCAAATCACCTGGATTATTATACTTGGTGATATGCGAAACGTTATCACCAAGGGTAACACGTATACCATAGCTCAATGGTTTGGCAAAATTGATCTTATCTTTCCAGTTAACGGATACTTCAAAACCTTTTGTTTCAAGGTCGGCATAGTTACCTCTGGGAACACCTGCGCCAAATACAGCAGGTAAACTTGGACCGGCAGTTACCATGTCATAGGTTTTCCTGTTATATATATCCAGGGTAGCAGTTAAACGTGAATTCAGTACGGACAGGTCGAGCCCGAAATTGAGCGTGGTAGCTGTTTCCCAGGTGAAATTATCGGCCAGCGCAGCAGGGCTGCTGATATAAGAAGGTCTTCCACCGTTGATAATTACTGGAGATGTATTTGCTCTTAATTGTTCGAGATATAAATAAGGACTGATCTGGCTATTACCCAGGGAACCATAAGATGCTCTTACCTTAAGGTCATTCAACCAGTTCACATTATCCTTCAGGAAAGATTCCTCAGCAATCCTCCATCCTAATGATACTGAAGGGAAGAAACCAAATTGCTTTGATTGAGGAAACTTGGATGAACCATCATACCTTCCATTCAGTTCAAGCAGGTATTTATCGTTATATGCATAATTTATCCTGGAAAACAAACCATTATTAGCCCATTCATTTCCACCACCGGAAATATTTCGGTTCTCTCCAACAGTAAGGTTGAAATCATTAAGCTCCGGGATTAACAGGTCATTTCTTGAAACACCGAGACGCTCATACCTGCTCTCCTCGTAATTGTTACCAACAAGGATCTTGAAATAGTGCTTCCCAAATGTTTCTGCATAATCAGCATAAAAATTGTAAGACAGGTAACGCCAACGGTCAATATATTTTGCCAACTGGCTTGTATTTGCAGTACTGATCTGCCCCGGCTTTACACTATAGGAGATGGGCACTATTTTATCATCAACGTCCCTGTTCGTATGCTGGTAAGTAAAATCTCCCTTGATGTTTAACTTGTTTTTGAAAAAGCTGGCTACAAATCCTGCATTGTTCTGCTGGAAAGTCTGCTTTGTCCTTACTTCATTACCACCCAGTAATGCTCCTGCACTGTTGGCATAGGTCTGGGTCATTGTTCCGTCAGGATTGAATGGCATGGCAAGTGGCGTACCATTACCATAGATATTGAGCGATTGCCAGATGTTGAACCGGAAAGGATCGGTATAATTATAGCTTGAAAAACTGCTACCGGCATTTACTTTAAGCCAGTCTGTAACCTGTACTCCTCCTTTAACACGGAAATCATATTTCTTATATTCATCAGCACGATCTTTAAAGATACCATCCTGCTTATAAATTCTTCCAGAGATCATGTAATCAGTTTTATCATTACCACCGGATAGACTTACTGAGTTTTCAATTGAAGGAATGCTGCTCCTGTATAATTCCCTGTACCAATCAGTACTACCATAGTAAGTATAGTTTCCATTAACAGGGTTAACAGTAATATCAGGAAGTTCACCAGGGTGTTCCGACCTGTACTTCAATGAATCAAGGTAAGAATCGGAAAAGGGAAGTCCACTGGAACCAATAGATGAAGGCGTTTGCGAGTAGTCATACCATCCTCCATAAGATTCCTTGTACATTTTTGCCCATGTATAACCATCCGTTACAACATCAGGTTTATTGATGGGTTTGCTCACTGTATAATTTGAAGAGAAAGTAATACGCTGTCTACCTTTACCAGGATTTTTTGTAGTGATCAGGATAACACCAAATGCACCTCTTGAACCATAGATGGAAGCAGATGCAGCATCTTTTAATACGGTAACACTGGCAATATCGGCAGGATTGATATTGCGGGGATCACCAACAACACCATCAATAAGTATCAATGCTTCACCACCTGCACCAATGGAAGTTAATCCACGGATATTCCATTCAGGATTGGCCGTTGGCCTTCCACTGGTATAATTGATATTAAGGTTAGGAATGGCGCCTTCAAGGGCCCGACTGATATTAGGAACAGGACGGTTTTCAAAATATTCAGTACCGATCTGGTCAACAGCACCGGTAAGGTTGGCTTTCTTCTGGCTGCCATAACCCACCACCACAACTTCATCTAGCTTCACTGAACCTTCAGACATAATAACCTCGACCATCGACCTTCCTCTCACGGGGATTTCCTGGCGGGCAAAGCCAATATTGGAGAACACAAGGGTGTCGGATGATCTAACTCCCGCAAGCGTAAAATTTCCTCTTGCGTCCGTTGCAGTTGCCAGGTCACGACCCTTGACCTCGATGGTTACGCCTACCAGCGCATTTCCATCTGCGGACTTAACGGTGCCGCTAAGCACATCCTGCGCAAAACTGCTGGCAGATGACAGGAAGAAAAATAGCAGGAAAAATAAAGATTTAAAAGAACCCGGATACCGCAACCGAAAGGAATAAAAGCCGGATGGGATCAATGTTTGAGGACTTCTCATGACAGGCAGTTTAATAGTTAGTTTGAAACGGAAAATCGAGAACCTAAACCCGAAAGAAAATAAATATGTCGTACATTTGTATAACCAAATATAGTACTTATTTATTTTAAAAAAAGTTTTGCCAAGTTTTTTCTAATTTTGAAAACCTGTTAGTTTTTCTTCCAGCGTGGTTGCCGTAAACAACAATTATTCTAACTTCTTACTTCATTTATTGACTTATGCTGCTTAATAAAATAAAGCCGATAGAAAACCTGACCCAGGTGGATAAAATTGAAAAAACCTTACAGGAATATTTCGAATCGGCCAACCTGCAAC
>JAEWIW010000033.1 GCA_023386855.1 Bacteroidota bacterium
GCATTTAACAGGGATGTCAATGCCATTAAATGGAATGCGTACCTCGCCAAAAAGTTCTGGAAGAACAGGAACGGCGAACTAAGGTTTTCTGTGTTTGATATCCTTGACCAGAATATTGGTTTCAACAGGAATGCTACCAGCAACTTTATTTCCGAAAATACTTATAATACTATCAGGCGTTACTGGCTGTTAAGCTTCACCTGGAATTTCACCAGGAACCCGGCAGCACCTGCTACTGCTAACTAATACAAAGGACTAACTACATATTTAATCCAGATGAAAAAGATTACAATTATATATATACTGCTTTGCTGTACGCTTTGCTCTATTGCACAAACAAGGTTTATAAAGGCCGGCAAGATTGAATTTGAAAGAAAGATCAATGTGCAGCGACAGTATGATCCAAGTGAAGATGAAAGCGATTGGTTCAAGGAATTTCTTTCCAAGCAGCCTAAATTTCATACCACCTATTTCGATTTATATTTCAATGAGTCGCGTTCCGTTTACCAGCCAGGAAGGGAAACTGATGATGTGAAGAGGAATATCTGGCTGCTGGGGCCAGCGAAGGATAATAAAGTATGGAAGGATCTTGAGCATGAACAAACGCGTAACCTGAAGAACATTTTTGAAGAAACATTCCTGCTGACCGACAGTTCAAGAAGGATAAACTGGAAGATCAGTGATGAAACCCGCGATATTGCAGGGTTTGAATGCAGGAAAGCTGTAGGCATCATTTGCGATTCAGTATATGTAGTGGCCTTTTATACCGATGAGATCATTGCTTCCGGGGGCCCTGAATCCTTCAGCGGTTTGCCGGGAATGATACTGGGTATTGCCATTCCAAGATTATACACTACATGGTATGCTACCAAACTGGAGCTGGTGGACCCCACCCCACAACAGCTCGACCTCAATGCCAAGGGAAAGAAGGTTACCCGCAAGGAACTGGAAGCCACCCTGCAAAAATCACTCAAAAACTGGGGAAAGCAGGCACAGCGCAATATATGGTGGACGATGCTTTAGCAGGATACTGAAATATTTCCTTTTTCATAATTCCTAATTACTATTTTTGCCGACCTTAAAACCAAAGTTTTTTAGCTTATGGACAAATTGATCTATCTCGTACCTGTAATGGGTGCCATTGGCCTCTTGTACACCTTTATTAAATATAACTGGGTTTCCAGGCAGGATGCAGGATCGGCCCGGATGAAAGAGATCAGCGATTATATTGCGGTTGGCGCGATGGCTTTCCTGAAAGCAGAATGGAAAATACTTGGATATTTTGTGGTGATCGTTGCCCTGTTGCTCGGCTTCATGGCTTCGACCAATGCCAACAGTCACTGGGCTATCGCCATTGCCTTTATTATTGGAGCGGTTTTCAGTGCAGTAGCCGGTTATATCGGGATGCGCGTAGCTACCAAGGCAAACGTAAGAACAGCACAGGCCGCCAGGACCAGCTTAAGCAAGGCACTGGCCGTTTCATTTACCGGTGGATCGGTAATGGGATTGGGTGTTGCGGGTCTTGCCGTACTGGGACTGGGAAGCGTATTCCTGATCCTCAAGGCGATCTTTGTACCTGATGGTGCCGAGGTGAATGGACATGAAATGCTCAGGACCATTGAAGTGCTCACCGGGTTCTCCCTGGGAGCGGAATCCATTGCCTTATTTGCCCGCGTGGGTGGAGGTATCTATACAAAAGCCGCTGACGTAGGTGCTGACCTGGTAGGTAAGGTAGAAGCAGGTATCCCTGAAGACGATCCCCGCAACCCTGCTACCATCGCCGATAATGTAGGTGATAACGTGGGTGATGTTGCCGGTATGGGTGCTGACCTTTTTGGTTCCTATGTAGCCACCGTTCTGGCTACCATGGTGCTTGGACAGGAAACCATTTCACAGGACAATTTCGGGGGCATGGCTCCTATCCTTCTTCCCATGATGATTGCCGGTACCGGTATCCTCTTCTCAATTGTAGGAACACTGTTCGTGAAAGTGAGCGACTCAGCCGGTATCAATACCAATAATGTACAGAAGGCATTGAATATGGGTAACTGGGGTTCAATTGTATTGACCGCCCTGGCCTGTATCGGCCTTGTTTATTATATTCTTCCTGAGACCATGACACTCCGCGGCCATGAATTCACCAAGTGGGGTGTGTTGGGCGCTATTGCGGTTGGACTGGTTGTAGGAACACTCATGAGTATCATTACAGAATACTATACTGCCATGGGCAAACGCCCTGTATCGAGTATTGTAAGACAATCCGGTACCGGGCATGCTACCAATGTAATTGGAGGATTGGCCGTAGGTATGGAAAGTACCTTCCTGCCCATTCTTGTGCTGGCAGCGGGAATCTATGGATCCTTTGCCTGTGCCGGTTTGTATGGCGTTGCCATTGCCGCAGCAGGTATGATGGCTACTACTGCCATGCAGCTGGCTATTGATGCTTTCGGCCCTATCGCTGATAATGCGGGCGGTATCGCTGAGATGAGTGAACTGCCTAAAGAGGTTCGTGAAAAAACCGATGTACTGGATGCTGTGGGTAACACCACTGCTGCAACAGGAAAAGGATTCGCGATCGCTTCTGCAGCACTCACCGCCCTTGCTTTGTTTGCAGCCTTCGTTGGTGTTGCAGGCATTGATGGTATCGATATTTATAAGGCCGATGTACTCGCCAGCCTGTTCATTGGTGGAATGATTCCATTCATCTTCTCATCACTGGCAATTCGTGCAGTGGGTGAAGCCGCTATGGCAATGGTGGAAGAAGTGCGCCGCCAGTTCAGGAGCATACCAGGCATTATGGAAGGAACAGGTAAACCTGAATATGATAAATGCGTTGAGATCTCTACCGAAGCTTCCATCAAGAAAATGATGCTTCCCGGTGCGATCGCTATCCTGTCACCTTTGATCCTTGGATTCCTGATGGGACCTGAAGCATTGGGCGGATTCCTTGCAGGTGCTACCGTGAGTGGAGTACTGATGGGAATGTTCCAGAACAATGCCGGTGGTGCATGGGATAATGCAAAGAAATCTTTCGAGAAAGGCGTTGAGATCAATGGCGAAGTGCATTATAAAAAATCAGAACCACATAAAGCATCTGTTACAGGAGATACCGTAGGTGATCCTTTCAAAGATACCAGCGGACCATCCATGAACATCCTGATCAAACTGATGTCGATCGTTTCACTGGTTATTGCTCCAACCCTTGCCAGCATTTACAGCAATGGCGAAGGCGGACATGCAGCAGTGAAGAAAGACCAGAAAGTTGTAGTGGCAGTAAAAAACACTATCGGCAATGATGCTTCGGCTGCTAAAACTTTCGTGGTGAAAGAAGACGGTGTAAGCAAACTTATAGAGGCTTTAAAAAAGGATGGTGTTGTGAAGGAAAACGATGATCTGAATATCAATATCGAAAATGGTGAACTGTTTATCAACGGAACTAAGCAATCACAACAGGTAATGGATAAGTACAGACACCTAATTTTTTAAATTAACCTGGCTGTTCTCCTGTTATAAATGGAGATTGAACATTGGCCGGTTATATTTGTTTAAACTAATCATACCATATACCAAAGTCCTGGTGTTTCTACACCGGGACTTTTTATTACTGTACTATCCTGCCTTGCGACTTTATATTTGATTGCACTTTCCTGCCAGTATCGATGCCATGCATTTTTTATGATTCCGGTTAGGTTAGCTTCCGGTCATCCTTCAAAAAAACCGCTCATTCATTGAAGGGAATCTAAATTTTAAAAATCCTTAACTTACTCTTAGATCTTTTTACGAAATATATCGTAATTTGATGGCTAAATGTTTTTATATGTCTGCCATTAAATACATTAAGCCTACAGAAAGCGAGCTGGAGATCCTCCAGGTGCTTTGGTTCAAAGGAATGGCCAGCGTTCGGGAAGTTCATGAAGAGCTCTCCAAAACAAAGGAAGCCGGTTATACCACTACCCTCAAGCTCATGCAGATCATGCATGAAAAAGGCCTGGTAAAAAGGGATGATTCAGTAAAAACCCATATTTACCAGCCGGCAGTCAGCAGGGAAAAGACCCAGAAGCATTTGCTTGGTAAAATGATCAACACCGTTTTCGGTGGTTCCACCACCCAGTTAGTAATCCAGGCCCTTGGAAACCATAAAGCCTCCCCGGAAGAACTTGAAGAACTTCAACAACTAATAGACAACTTAAAAAAACAATAGCGCATGAACCTGCTTTCCCAATCGGCTTTTTTAAGAGGTTTGGGTTGGTCTTTGATGGATAGCGTTTGGCAATTGGGTTTTTTATGGCTCATGTTCCATTTGCTGACCTCCGGAGGCAAGAAATTTAGTGCTGCAAGCCGTTATAACCTGGCCCTGCTTTCGCTGCTGGGCGGAGTTTCACTTTTTTTAGGAGGAATTATTTACCGGGTTTCGAGTAATGATTTCAGTTCACCCCTGCTGTCGCGTGTATTCCAGGTCGATTATGACCTTTCTTTTTCCACCCTTCAGCAGGTGCTGAGTTATATTTCAGGGCTCTATATCATTATTGCCATGGTCCTGGTGAGCCGGTTCTTTTTTCAATACCGTTATACCAGGCAACTCAGAACCCTGGGTTTAAAGAAAGCGAGCCCGGAATTAAGGGTGTTTGTGCAGGAAAGATCAGGCCAGATGGGCATAAAAAGAAAAGTGGAGATCTGGTTTTCTTCCCTTGTTGATGCTCCCCTTACGATTGGTTTTTTTAAGCCGGTGATCCTTTTACCGGTGGCCGTCATGAACCAGCTGAATCTTAAGCAGGCCGAGGCCATTTTGCTCCATGAGCTGGAACATATCCGCAGGAACGATTACCTGGTGAACCTGGTGATCGCATTCTCTTCTACCTTATTATTCTTCAATCCTTTTGCCCGCAACCTGGTGGCTATTCTTAAGAAAGAAAGGGAAAACAGTTGTGACGACAGGGTGATCTATTTTGATTACAGCGTTTCAGAGTATGCATCTGCCCTGCTGGTACTCGAAAAACAACGGAATAATGTACATGCCACTGCCTTACAGGCCATCGGGAATAATAAAAACCTTTTACTGAACAGGGTCAAAAGAATTGTTACGGGAGAAAAAACCCGTACACCTATCGACCTTGGATTGGTAACGCTTTTCGGGTTGTTCATGACCATCGCCCTTGTGGGATGGTATAAGGAAGAGCTGGCCATAAAGGGGCCCGACACTTTTCTTCCTGCCGTTTACGCGGCCATTGACCAGGAACAGGATGAATTAGATCCTTCCACGCTGACAAAAAATACTTCCGACCGCTTGATGGGTCCAATTTCTGAAAGGAATAACCAGGTGATAGTTTTACAGCATCCCCAAGACCTGCAGGAGCACCCGGCAGGAGATATTATCGTTATTCATGCCGATGACCAGGAATTTCCAGCTGAAGGCCAGGATTACCAGGTGGAATTTGTTGATAACAAGATCAACCGCGATTATTCGATCAATGAACCCGGCGAGGTACCGGCTCCACCTCCTCCTCCAGTCGGCCCGGCCGGACCATATATTCCTTCTACAAGTTTGGCTTTCCAGCTAATGGAAGACACTTCCATCAACCGGTATAAGATTGCTACCGTGCATGAGCAAATGGCGAAAGAAGCGCTTCAGAAAGCGTTGATTGAGCTGGAAAAGCTCTGCGTAGAAAACGAAGGTTTGGATAAGCTTGCCGAAATTGACCTGAAAAAGCTGAAACAGGAGCTTAAGAAATCAACCGAAGTAGCCGCTAACTGGCAGCAGATTGAAGCTGAGATAAGAAATGCCAATGCGCAGATGCAGAATAATGTAAGGATACAACAGGAGCTGGAAAAGTTCCATAAAAACCGCGTTCTCCACCAGGAGAAAGTGAACAAAATAAAAGAGCAGATCTTACTTGAACGCCTGGGTTCATCCGGGAAGAAGACCGTTGTTCTTTAAATATTATACCCCGTGGCACGGGGGCGTGCCACGGGGTATAAGCTCCTATTTTCTTTAGGATTTGACAACCTGTCATTCTCCCATCAAAATTTTTTTAGCAGCAGGACCCTCGCAAAACAGCAGGTCCAGGATCGAAAGATCCGGGATAAACCCGTTCCTTTCTTCAAAAACCTGTGGGTATTTCAACATCGGCTGACGCTCCAGCCTTGGATTTTTAGGCAGTATCTTGTACCGGATATCTATGGTTTCTTGCACCTGCTCCTCACTTTCATTACCCACCATTCCTTGCACATTCGAGAAATTTTCATCATCCCCATACCTTATTGACCCACTAGGGAAAACATCAATCTTAACCCCAGTATTAT
>JAEWIW010000258.1 GCA_023386855.1 Bacteroidota bacterium
GAATTCAAGGGGTCGGTCGGTGACCTGGGAAAGATTGATCCTGCAAAAAATGGAACCATTGAAGTGATTGCGAAAGGAAATCTTATGATCCATAATGTTAGCAGGGCTGTTGAGGTCAGGGGTTCCATAACTGTAAATAATGGAAGCCTTGAGGTGGATGCTTCCTTCCCGCTGGCTTTGGAAGATTATAATATCAGTATCCCTTCGCTGGTGAAAGATAAAATTGCAAAAACTGTAACTGTAAAAGTTGAATGCAATCTTGTTCCGCTGGATAAATAATTAATTGTTTACGCTTCATTCAAATTTCATGCGATACCTGTTTATTTGCTGCTGCATATTTTTGTTTATTAATGCATATTCCCAGGAAGACCTTATCGCTTCCCTTCCTCCTGATTCTGCTGTAAAAGTTCCGGTAACAGGCGCGTTCAAATCATCAATGATTATTAATGCGCATTCAGTTGAATTCATTGGAAAAGGTGTACTGGATTTCAGGATTTTGCATCGGTTCGGAACCCTTGAAAGCGGCATCAGTGAAATGTTTGGGCTTGATGAAGCCTCCATGCGGATTGGTCTTGATTATGGAATAAGCAATGGATTAACGGTAGGATTTGGAAGAACCAGTTCGAGCAAGGAACTTGATTTTTTCCTTAAGAAAAAAATAATCCAGCAGAGCAAGGGAACAGGATCCGTGCCCTTTTCCCTTGCATTGGTTTCGGGGGCAGTAATAAAAACGGGTTCATGGCCCGATCCTGATGGCAAATATGAGTTTAAGCACAGGTTATCTTATTACCATATGCTGCTTATTGGTTCAAAGATCAATTCAAGGTTAAGTGTTCAAATCAGCCCTGCTTTTGTTCACAGGAACAGGGTCTCCATTAAGGAAGACAATAACAATTGGGCAATGGGATTGGGTGGTAGGTTAAAGCTTACCAAAAGGCTGGCATTGACGGCAGATTATTTTTATGTTTTCAACGGGTTGGATAAAGATCGTTCTTTCAACCCTCTTGCCATCGGCATTGATATTGAAACGGGTGGGCATGTTTTCCAGCTGCATTTTTCGAATAGTACGGGGATGAATGAAAAAGCTTTTATCACTGGAACCACTGGTCGCTGGAACAAGGGTGAAGCCAGGTTTGGCTTTAACCTCTCGAGGGTTTTTCAACTGGGAAAAGCGAAGAAGGCCAAATGGTAACCGACAGGATGGCCTCGAAATTAACCAGTTTAAATATGGTAGTATTTTTGCGATAGAATATATGCTATGAGAGGCATGTCATTAAGGTTTCATGTTAAGGAAAATTCGCTGCTGGCACGGATTGCCGCAAGGAAGCTTGGTTCACGCCAGGTGGCTTTAGTGATGGGCCGCACCATTCATCTTCATAACACATCAAAAGAAGAATTTCTTTCCAATTCAAGATGGGTACGACATGAATTGCAGCATATCAGGCAATTCATGCGTTATGGCATGATCACCTTTCTTTTTCTTTACCTCTGGGAAAGCATTCGCAAGGGTTACTACAATAACAGGTTTGAAGTAGAAGCCCGTGAAAGTGAGCTCATTTCTTCAGCGCAGGATTTATAAAGCAGGTATCCACCTGATAAATTAAAAACCTGTTCAAAATTATATTGCTTTAATATCCTGTAAGCCAGGTAACCACGCAATCCCACCTGGCAATACACGAAGATCTTTTTGTTGCGTGGTAGTTCATCGATCCTGTTTCGCAATTCATCTACAGGAATATTGATGGCTCCTTCAATACTTCCAGCTTTGAACTCTTCCACTTTTCTTACATCCAGTACAAGGTCTTCCGCTTCCACGTCCCTGATCTCGTTCCAGTAAAAAAGATGCATCTGTTTTTCAAGGATATTTTCTGCAACATAGCCAGCAATATTCACGGGGTCTTTTGCTGAAGAGAAGGGAGGGGCATAAGCATGTTCAAATTCGGTGAGTTCAAATATGGTAGATCTTCTCTGGACCACGGATGAAAGTACATCAAGTCGTTTATCCACTCCTTTGAACCCCGCGATCTGAACACCAAATAACCGGCCATTGTCGGGTGAAAATACCAGCTGGATACTCATTTGTGCGGCGCCGGGATAATAACTTGCATTGGAGCCGGTATGGGTTGTCGACACCAGGTGTTTGACATGTGCATTATCAAGGTGCTTGGAAGCCATTCCTGCTGTTCCAACGGTCATGTCGAAGATCTTTACAATGGCAGTGTTGATAGACCCTGTATATTTTATCCTGTTCCCCCTGATGATGTTATTGGCGCAAATGCGACCCTGTTTGTTTGCGGGTCCGGCAAGAGAGCTGGTAATGGGCTGCCCTGAAATAGGGCTTTCAAATTCAATGGCATCACCTACCGCGTAAATATTCGGATCGGAAGTCTGGAGAAAGTCATTCACTTTTATCCCGCCGGCTTTTCCTGTTTTCAGTCCGGCTGCCTTTGCCAAATTTGTATCGGGTTTTACACCAATGGAAAGGATGACGAGGTCGGCATCGAGCGGATCTTCTTCTTTAAGGTACACTTTAAGGCGACCATTGATTTGTTCAAAGCCGGCAACGCTGGTTCCCAGCCGGAGATCAACGCCATTGGAACGGATATGCTGCTGAACAATTGCGGCTATAGGGAAATCAAGGGGTGAAAGTACCTGGCCTGCGAGTTCCACGATAGTCACTTCCATGCCAAGATGGTGCAGGTTTTCGGCCATTTCCAGCCCGATAAAACCGGCTCCTACAACAACGGCTTTTCCATTTGGGAACTGCTGTGCAAAAGCTTTGATCCTGTCAGTATCTGGTACGTTGCGGAGGGTAAAGATCCCTGGAAGGTTAACGCCTTCAAATGCCGGCCTAACAGGCTCTGCCCCGGGTGAAAGTACCAGCTTATCGTAACGTTCAAGGTATTCTTCGCCACTGGCCAGGTCTTTGGCAATGACGATCTTTCTTTCGGGGAGGATGGAGAGGGCTTCAGTCTGCGTTCTTACGTCTATATTGAACCGTGATTTAAAACTCTCTGCACTATGAAGAAAGAGCTGGTTCCTTTCCCTGATCACATTGCCAATATAATAAGGCAGTCCGCAATTGGCATAGGAGATATATTCCCCTTTTTCCATGATCACGATCTCTGCCTGTTCATCCAGTCGTCTTAATCTTGCTGCTGTACTCGCACCACCTGCCACACCCCCGATGATAAGGATCTTCATACCTAAAGTTTGGGGCAAAGAAAGATTTGTAAATGCTGATGAAACGTGACCTGGATCATCTCCCGGTTTGATAATCATCTTTGGCGGGGCATTTTGAAGCTGGTTTTAAAGCGCCTGATAAAACCTGTATTGTGTTGCTTAACCCAGCCATACGGCCTGGTCGAAAGCGCGTTCAGTTATATCCGAGGTTAACAATTCTCCCTTTTCATTAACGCCCCTTATGATGGTCTGCAAGGTTTGGCCATCGTGTTGAAGGGTTACCATTTCGTTTTTTTTGTAAAGGCATTCATTATATTCTGAAA
>JAEWIW010000275.1 GCA_023386855.1 Bacteroidota bacterium
ATGACCTTTTATAAAAGGTATGGTAGTGATCGGTTCATTCGCCTCAACAAAATGTTTTGCCTTTCCATCGAGCACAATCTGCTTGATATGATAATCTGTGGGCTTCACCGTTCCTGTATATTCACGCCATACCTGCGTATTATCATTGAACAGTAATGTTGTTGCTACAACGAATCCCAATACCACCTGACCTCCTACTTTGAACCATCCTGCCAGTCCATCCTTATCCCCTTTTTTATATGCAATACCCTGCTGCTGTGCAATTTTCTTTGCTCTTAGTTTCAGGTAATCATCAATGAAACCGATCAGCCCGAGCCAGATGGTACTGAAGATCATCAGTCGCACATAAGCTTTTTCAAGATCAGCCAGCAATAAAGTAGGAACGAGTATGGCCAGGATAATTATCAAACCACCCATGGTTGGTGTTCCTTTCTTCTGCTGCTCTCCCGCCAGTCCAAGATCTCTTACTGATTCACCCACCTGTTTTTTATGCAGGTAATTGATCAGCTTTTTTCCAAACAATGCAGAAATCACCAGCGACAAGATCACCGCCATCAATACACGGGAGGTAATGAACTGGAACAATCCACTTCCCGGGTATTTCATACCCATCGACTGCAGCCATTCTGTAAAGTGATAAAGCATTTTTATTTTCCTGTTTTCAATTATCCCACTACTAACTAATAACTAATAACTAATAACTAACCACTAACCTCTATTTCCCCAACAGCTCCACTATTTCTTTCACCACTTTCATATCATCAAAAGGATATTTAACTCCTTTAATTTCCTGGTACTTTTCATGTCCTTTCCCTGCAATCAAAATGATGTCTTCTTTATTGGCCAGCGACAATGCTGTTTTGATCGCTTCTTTACGGTCAACGATTGAAATGTATTTTCTTTTTGCCGCCGTATTCAGTCCCTGTTCCATATCCTTCAGGATTTCTGCAGGATCTTCTGACCTCGGGTTATCAGAAGTGAAGATCACTTTATCACTATACTCACATGCCGCTTCTGCCATCAGTGGTCTTTTGGTCTTATCGCGATCACCTCCACATCCTACAACAGTGATCACCTGTTCGTTACCTTTTCTTAAATTCTTTATGGTGTTCAGCACGTTGATCAATGCATCTGGAGTATGTGCATAGTCAACGATGGTAATAATTCTTTCAACCGGTGAAATAGCATAATCGAATCTTCCTTCCGCGCTGGTCAGTTGGCTCAATACCTGTAATATCTCATGCTTTTCTTCGCCTAAACATATCGCCGCGCCATATACCGCAAGGATATTATATGCATTGAACTCTCCTATCAGCCTGAAATGCACTTCCTGGTCATTCACCGCCATCACCAGCCCTGTAAGGCCATTCTCCAGAATCTTACCCTTGAATTCCGCGAGGGTCTTAAGGCTGTAATAATGTTTTTGTGCAAGGGTATTCTGCAACATCACCATCCCACGTTTATCATCCGCATTAGATATTGCAAATGCAGAGGAAGGCAGCATGTCAAAAAAAGATTTCTTTACCCTGATGTATTCATCAAAAGTTTTATGATAATCCAGATGATCATGCGTGATATTGCTGAATATCGCGCCACGGTATTGTAACCCGGCAACACGATGCTGGTGCAGTGCATGTGAGCTGGTTTCCATGAAAACATGAGAGCATCCTTCATCGGCCATTCTTCTCAACAAAGCATTGAGATGGATCGCATCGGGTGTGGTATGGGTAGAAGGAATAACTTCCTTACCAATACGATTTTCAACCGTACTCACCAGCCCGCAATGGTATCCCAATTGAGTAAAAAGTTTATATAACAGCGTCGCGATGGTTGTTTTACCATTCGTTCCTGTTACTCCAACAAGTTGCAGGCGCTCTGAAGGCTGGCCATAAAAGTTATGCGCCATTACACCTGCAGCATAAGCGCTGTTATCAACCTGTATAAACGTTACTTCAGCAGGTGTTTCTGCAGGAATATTTTCACATACTATAACTGCTGCCCTGTTGCGGATGGCAGTTGGAATATACTGGTGACCATCCACTGCTGTTCCCCTGATGGCAAAGAAAACCGCGCCCGGCGTTACTTTGCGGGAATCAAGCTGCAGGTCGGTGACTTCTGTTGAAGTACTACCGACCACTGAGCGGATAGGCACTTTATATAATATGTCCTGTAATAAGGCCATGCAAATTTTTTACTTTAATTCAATTTCGATCGACTGTTTCTTATCTACTATTGAGCCCGGAGCGATCGATTGCCCACTCACTTTTCCAACTCCCGAAACCACTACTTTCAATCCCATATCTTCAAGCAAGTACAATGCATCTTTCAGTTTCATTCCTCTTACATCGGGTACCTGCTTGGAACTGACATCTTTCCTGTTCAATACCGGCCTGTAATTCACGGAATACATTTTTGCCCATTCGGCATTCGACGCAGAATCCCTATACTCCAGGTTCATCGTTCTTACTACCTGTTTCATTTCAGGATAGGCACCTGCATAATAGTATCCAATGCTATCGGCCTGCAAATTTTTTCCTCCCGGGTCAATCATATTTGTCTGCAGCGCAACCAGCTTTTGAGCGATCTCCCTGAAAACAGGACCGGCCACTGCTGCTCCATAAAACTTCCTTGCAAAGGGCTTGTTCCTGATCACTACGATGCAGGAATACTTAGGATCATTCGCAGGAAAATAACCCGCGAAAGAGGATTGATAAATATGATCAGAATATCCCCGCTTACCATTCGCAACAAGCGCTGTTCCCGTTTTACCGGCTACCCTGAATCCCGCATCTTTAAAAAGCGTAAACCCTGTACCATGTTCTTCATTGCAAACCGATTCAAGCGCAATTTTTAAAGACTTAAGTGTATGTTCACTGCAGATGGATTCTTCCAGCACTGATGGTTCAAACTTCTTTGTCATTAAACCATTTTTCTGGATAGCATTCACCAGGTAAGGCTTCATCATTTTGCCTTCGTTAGCTACTGCATTGTACAGCATCAGCGTTTGAAGGGGGCTCACCAGCACTTCATATCCAAAGCTCATCCATGGAAGCGAAGTCTTGCTCCAGGTCTTCGACTTCGGTGTTTTGATTACGGGAGAAGATTCACCAATCAAATCAATTCCTGATGGCTGGTCAAGCCTTAATCTTTTTAAATGATCTATGAATTGTCCTGGATCATTGTTATAATAATTGGTTACCAGCTTAGCCATACCCACGTTGGAACTATATGCAAATGCTTCTTTTACGGAAACAAAATTCTTT
The DNA here is from genome assembly GCA_023386855.1 of Bacteroidota bacterium. Classification (GTDB taxonomy): domain Bacteria; phylum Bacteroidota; class Bacteroidia; order Chitinophagales; family Chitinophagaceae; genus Flavitalea. Next base: position 3,264 of record JAEWIW010000275.1, read on the forward strand.
TCATGACGCTCACTGTCGAACACCGTAAGGTTGGAATATTTCCAAACACCATTTTCCAGGTCGATCATTTTGTTAAGGGTAACTTTTTCGTCTTCGAGCAGGGCAAGCATGGTGGCCAGCTTGAAGGTGGATCCCGGTTCTGTGGCCATGATGGCGTAATTGAGATCCTCAATGTAAGCACCATTGGGCTGGCGGCCCAGGTTTGCAATAGCCTTAATTTTCCCTGTTTTTGTTTCCATCACTATCGCAGTTCCATGCACACATTCATTTTCTATCATCATCTTCAACAGTGCATTTTCGGTGATGTCCTGGATATTCACATCAATGGTAGTAACGATATCCTTTCCATGTTCAGGTTCGATCTCTGATCCATCTACGGGAACATATACACCGCCGGCAATAAAACGTACCAGCTTGCTTCCGGATTCACCCTTCAGCATTTCATTGTAGGTTTTTTCCAATCCAACATTGGTATTCCTGAGCTTTCCATCAGTGCCCACGAACTCACGAGAAAGTCCGATGGTCCTGTTGGCAAGGAGGCCAAAGGGATTCAACCGTTTGGATTTCACTTCAGCGATAAAACCACTTTTATTCTTTCCCTGCCTTACCAGCGGGAACTCCCGCAGTTCTTTATATTGTTGAAAAGAAAGATTTTTCTTCAGCGGGTAATAACGCATCTTTTTACGATAACCCTCCTGGAGTTTTTTCCTGTATTCAGCCTTGCTCCTGTCTTCAAATAGTTTTGATAAACAAAGGCTCAGTGAATCCAGGTTCTCCCTGAATCGCTTCCCATTTTTCTCGCGCAATCCTTCTGCACCAAAGTCAATATATATGTCAAAGAACGGTATTGATGTACTCAGCATGCTTCCATCTTCACTGTATATGGTGCCTCTTTCAGCATCCACTTCAACTACCCGCTGCTGTTGCTGTCTTGCTTGTGATAACCATTCCTCACCCTGTACCTGCTGTATATAAATCACTTTCCCAATGATACAGACACTGAAAATCACGATCCCCAGGAAAGCCAGGTATACCCGCCATAATATGTCACGTTTTACTTCCAAGGGCTGATTGGTTATCGTTATTTTTTTTCTTTCAACACTACAGGAGGAACAGTCAGTTCCTTCAATCCAAATGGCTCAACGGCTTTCGCCAGTTCACTCTGCTTACTCTTGAACATGACCTGGCTTTTCAATGTCTTGTACTCATATTGCAACTCCTTCAGTTCATGACTCACTTTATTGATCTCGCGCAAAGTTTTATCTGCGTAATGACCATTATAGATATATACAACGGCCAGTACCGACAGGAAAAGAAAAAAGGGGAAATTGCGCAGGATCCATTTGTATCCCAGCAATCTTCTAAGGCTTAGCCTGAATTCCTTTGTTTCTTTTTGCGGTTCTGTCATTTTGTTTTTTTAAATAGCGGCTGAACAGCTTTCACCATTCAACCGCTCCAGTCTTCTCAAGCTCAACAATGGATTTTCAA
>JAEWIW010000337.1 GCA_023386855.1 Bacteroidota bacterium
AAGCTCAGGATCGCGGAATAAGCGCCATCCTTGCTTCCATTAGCCAGTTGGGGAAGATGACCGTTTTGGTACAGAACATACGCTGCGATACCGGGAAGCATTACGATCACAGGCATCATCAGCTTCAGGAATGCTGCGAACAGGATACCTGTACGGGCAGTATTGAGGTCGGCACCCAATGCACGTTGTGTAATGTACTGGTTACATCCCCAATAGTTCAGGTTAACGATCCACTGCCCGGCAAAATACATGGCAATACCAGGCAATACAAGGTATTTATCCACTTCAAGCTGTGATGATTCGGGGGTGGGTTTATCGAGGATCATTTTAAAATGTCCCGGGGCTTCTTTCATCAGTGTTTTGAAACCGGCAATGGCATCACTTCCAAGGCCGAATCTTTCACTCACCAGCGTAAGCGCCATATACGTTGTTGCCAGTCCGCCAATGATCAGCACGGCCACCTGGATAACATCGGTATAACCGATCACTTTCATACCTCCTAGGGTAATAATAAGGGCGAACACTGCCAGGCCAAGCATGATAAGGTGAAGGTATTCTCCACCAACAAGACCATTGATGGCCACAGCACCCAGGTATAAGATGGAAGTAAGGTTTACAAATACGTAAAGGAATAACCAGAAGATGGCCATGATCAGCGCAACGGTTTTATTGTAGCGCTGGGTGAGGAACTGCGGCATCGTATAGATCTTGTTCTTCAGGTAAACGGGCATGAACCATACGGCGATGATAACCAGTGCCAGGGCCGCGATCCATTCATATGCAGAAACGGCAAGGCCTACAAAAAAACCTTCTCCACTCATTCCAATGAATTGTTCTGCTGAAATGTTTGAAGCGATCAGGGATGCACCAATGGCCCACCAGGTGAGTGAACCTTCTGCGAGGAAAAAGTCCTTGGTATCTGTTTGAACTTTATGTTTTCTGCGATAGATCCAGTAGCCATAGGAAGCTACAATAAGGAAATAAATAATGAACACGATGTAATCGGCCAATACGAGACTTTTCTCCATAGCAAGTCGTTATGTTTGTTTTAGTTTTTGTCTTCACCTGAAATAAGTCTCATTCCAGCGAAGCTCATTTTTTAATTGATATAAGGATGTGTTTTTTCCAATCAATATCATCTCAACGTTTGCCATAGCAGCGAGGTCCTCGATGTGTTCGGCAGTTAGATTTTGCGAATATACAGTATGATGTGCACCACCGGAATAAATCCATCCCGCACAAGCTGTTTTCATATCAGGAAGTGGCTTCCAGAGCACTCTTGCCACTGGAAGTTTAGGCAGATCCTGTTCAGGATCTACTGCTTCCACTTCATTGACCAGCAGGCGGAACCTGTTGCCCATATCTATCATGCTCACATTGATCGATGATCCGGCGGGGCTGCTGAATATAAGTCGCACTGGGTCGGCTTTACCGCCAATGCCAAGGGGATGAATTTCACACAAAGGTTTGTCTGCAGCGATGGAAGGACAGATCTCAAGCATATGTGCGCCCAGTACCTGGTTGTTTCCCGGGGCAAGGTGATAAGTATAATCTTCCATAAAAGAATTACCACCTTTAAGGCCTTGTGCAATAAATTTCATCGTGCGGGTAAGCGCAGCAGTTTTCCAGTCGCCCTCTGCACCAAAGCCATAACCCGCTGCCATCAGTCGTTGCGTGGCAATGCCCGGCAACTGTTTCATTCCATGCAGGTCTTCAAAGGTGTTGGTGAAGGCTGTGAAATTTCCTTCTTCCAGGAATCTTTGAAGCCCGATCTCTATTTTAGCTGCTTCACGAAGGGATGATCGTTTTTCTCCATTTTTTGACAAAGCCGGAGAGAGTATATAGCTGTCTTCGTATTCTTCTAACAGTGTTTCAATTTCCGTATCTGAAGATTCATTTATAATCTTTACCAGGTCGCCCACTCCATATCCATTAACGGAAAATCCAAACTTCATTTCTGCTTCCACCTTATCACCTTCCGTAACGGCCACCTGGCGCATATTATCGCCAAACCTCGCGATCTTCATTCTTTGCATATCGAACCATCCTGCAGCTGCGCGCGACCATTTAATGAGCTGGTCAAGTACTTCTTCATCCTTCCAGTGACCTGCAACAACTTTCCTGTTCAACCTCATCCTGGTCATGATATACCCGAATTCACGATCCCCATGCGCACTCTGGTTCAGGTTCATAAAATCCATATCAATGCTGTTCCATGGAATGTCGCGGTTGAATTGGGTATGAAAATGAAGAAGTGGTTTGTTTAACACGCGCAGGCCGTTGATCCACATTTTTGCAGGAGAAAAAGTATGCATCCACGCGATAATGCCTATGCAATTACCCTGGTGATTTGCTTCACGGCATATTGCAGTGATCTCATCGGGGGTGGTGAGAACAGGTTTGTATACCAATTTAACCGGGAAGCCGGGTGCATCATTCAGCGAAGCCGAAATGGTTTTTGAATGACCCGCCACCTCCTGTAAGGTTTCCTCTCCGTATAAATGCTGGCTCCCTGTCAAAAACCATAGCTCCAGTTGCTGTAGCTCCATATAAAATATTTTATAATGATCTGCGCTTACTCACACTCCTTACTGGCCGTAATAAGCGCCAGGACCGTGTTTTCGTTCAAAATGCTTATTGATCAGTGATGCTTTCATTCGATTTACACCGGGATTTACCTGTTCAGTTATCCATGCCATCTTTGCCAACTGCTCAAGTACAGCTGCATTGTACACTGCTTTCATTGCGTTGACTCCCCATGCAAATGGAGCATGGTTTCCTACAAGTATCATTTCCACTTCATATGGGTCGAGTTTTCTTTCCCTGAAGCAATTCAGTATCTGGAAACCGGTTTCATATTCATAGTCACCTTTGATCATTTCATCTGCCATGGGTGCTGCACAGGGTATATCAACCGGTGTTGAATCAGCATGCGTTGTTCCATACAGGGGAATGTCGCGCAATGCCTGTGCCCATGCAGTTGCATAAGTAGAATGGGTATGCACTATGGATCCAATATTTTTCCAGTGATCGTAAAGCACAGCATGTGTTTTGGTATCGGAAGAAGGTTGAAGTTTTCCTTCCACAACCTTTCCCTGGAAATCAACAATCACCATATCCTCTTCATGAAGCTTTTTATATTCCACCCCGCTGGGCTTGATGGCAAATACTCTTCGCTGGTGATCAGCAACACTAGCATTTCCAAAAGTGAATAATACCAGTCCCAATTCCGGTAAGCGCATATTCGCTTCAAATGCTTCCTTCCTGATCTGTTGAAATTCACTCATGGAATAAAAGGTTTGAAGGTTTACAGGGTTGACATGGTTTGTTGTTCAATGAATTTACCCAGCTCAAGGTAGCGCTGGTAACGTTTTTCATACAGGGGAACTTTTTGTGGGTCGGGATAGAATGTTGCATCGAAGCCTGCACCCATTTTTTTCATGGCTTCTTCAACATCAGGGTAGAGCCCTGCAACTGTGGCGGCAAACATTCCAGCGCCCACAGCACAGGTCTGTTCTGAACGGTGAATCCTGATGGGCATATTTATTGTATCAGCAAGCATCTGCATGATGAATGGAGATTTCCTTGCTACACCGCCAAGGCCAATCAGTCCTTTTACTGTAACGCCATTTTCAATGATCCTTTCCACGATACTTCTTGCACCAAAGCAGGTGGCTTCCGCTATTGACCTGAATAAGCGGGGTGCATCAGTGCCCAGGCTTAGGCCGGTAATCGCACCTTTCAATAATTGATTGGCATCTGGCGTTCGCCTTCCATTCATCCAGTCAAGGGCCAGTTCATCGTTTTCGGTAAGCTCAATAGCTGATGCCGCTTCGCTTAATGCTTTTAATGCTTTACCTTGTATCTCATCTTTTAATTTTCTTTTAGTATCGCTATCCAGTAATGCGGTATTTTCCAGCAGTTGGTTTACCGGCCATAAAACGATATCCCGGAACCATGCGTAGGCATCGCCAAAAGCCGACTGACCTGCTTCCAGTCCAATCATACCAGGAACTACGGACCCATTTACCTGGCCACAGATTCCACTTACAAGGGTATCGTTGAATTCGTCTGCGGGTGCAACCAGCATATCACAGGTTGAAGTGCCCATCACTTTGCTCAGGTAGTATGGTTCTATCTGGCCGCCGACCGCACCCATATGGGCATCAAAAGCGCCGATACCGATTTTTATTCCGGGTCTCAGCCCCAGGCGCGTTGCCCACTGTTCGTTGAGGCTACCCGCCGCAGTATCCGATGTGTAAGTATCTTTGAAAAGCCTGTTGGTAAAACCTTTTAGTAATGGATCCAGTGTAGTAAAGAAATTATCCGGAGGAAGCCCGCCAAAAGATTCAGACCATAATCCTTTATGACCTGCGGCACAGCGGCTCCTTTTCATTTCCATTACATCATTAGCACCCGTTAAAAGAAATGGTATCCAGTCGCAGTGTTCAACCCAGCTAAAAATATTTTCTCTTACCTGTTCATCTTCACGAAGGGCATGAAGAAGCTTTGCCCAGAACCATTCACTGCTATAAATGCCGCCAACATATTGAAGGTAATTGGTATCAAATTTTTTTGCATGTTCATTGATCTCCATAGCTTCCTTTACAGCGGTATGATCCTTCCATAAAAAGAACATGGCATTCGGGTTGCTTTCAAATCCCTTTAACAAGGAAAGGGGAATGCCTTCGGCATTCACTGCAACAGGTGTGGATCCGGTAGTATCAACAGATATGGCAACCACGCGGTCAGCTGCTTTGTAACCCGCTTTTTCAATGGCCTCTCTTACCGTATACTCGAGTCCTTCAATATAATCGAGCGGATGTTGGCGAAACTGGTTGAGAGAAGGATTACAAAACATTCCTGCTTTCCATCGCGGGTATTCAAATACCGACTGGCTGATCTCTTTTCCATTGGAAGCATCAAGTACTACCGATCGAACGGAATCGGTTCCAAAGTCAACCCCAATAACGTATGGTGATGAATTCATATGGCAGCTTATAAAGTGTCAAGTTAACACTTTAGGGGAATTGGTTTTAAGGAAGAAGACAAAATCTTATTAAAATACCGGGTCAGTTCAGCAGGAATTCGTGTGGGTTAGGAATGATATTTAAAAAGGTCTGCATGTTACGCTGGTACCTCCTTTTGTCAAGCCTGTAATAATATGCACCTTTCTTGCTCGACTGTTTTTCCTTTTCTTTCAGTTTGATCAGGAGGCTGGTCGATAGTAGTTTTCTTGAAAAATTCCGCTTATCAAATTCAGTTTCGTATACCGATTCATATAGACTTTGCAATTTAGGAAGGGTAAACCGGTCGGGGAGAAGTTCAAATAACAATGGATGCAGGGCAGCTTTGTATTTGAGTTTTTTCTTTGCCATGTTCACCATTTCATCATGGTCAAAAATGAGCCCGGGCAATTTGCTCAGGCTGAACCATTCAGCGTGGAAATCAGCGCTGATCTGCGTCTCGTATTTATGAATGTCGATCAGGGCGAAATAGGCCACCGATAAAGTTCGTTCTATGGGGTCCCTGTTAACCTTGCTGAAGGTATGAAGCTGTTCCATATACACACCACTAAGTCCAGTGAGCTGGTTGAGAACCCTTTCAGCGGCCGACTCAAGGGTTTCATTTTTTTGAACAAAACCTCCCATTAAACTCCATTTGCCTTTTTCCGGTTCAAAACCTCTTTTGATCAGCAGGAGCTTTAATTCTTCTCCATCAAAGCCAAAGATGATACAATCAATGGCGGCCAATAGGCGCGTCTGTTTCTGGTACCTGTTCATGCGGAAAGTGGTTGATGGTTTTGAGGCATTAAGAAAATTTGAAGGGGATAATATGGCAATAATACTTAAAAGCGGTAAAAAATGAAAGCCCCGGGCCTATTCAAAGAATGATTTTTATTTATTTTTTTTGAGCAAATGCCGCCCAAAGCAGGACAGGAATTTAGAATTGTAAAATTGACAATTATCCCCCAGATCATTATATTTGATCTACTTCAACTGCTTTGCCATGAAAAATTCCTATCTTCTCTGCAGCATCCTATTTTTCTTTCTTACCATAACGGTGATGTCGCAATCCACAGCAAAACTGACCAACAGTGCACAACCTGTGAAGATCAGTAAACATATTTATGGCCATTTTGCCGAACACCTGGGCAGGTGTATTTATGATGGGTTTTATGTAGGTGAGCAGAACAACAGCATTCCTAATACCAATGGTATCCGCAATGATGTGATCGATGCATTAAAGAAGCTGAAGGTACCAGTGCTGCGCTGGCCGGGAGGATGCTTCGCTGATACTTATCATTGGAAGGATGGCATTGGTCCTAAAAAAGACAGGCCCTCAATGGTCAACACATGGTGGGGTGGTGTAACCGAAGACAACAGCTTTGGAACGCATGATTTTCTTGATATGTGCAAGCTTATCGGGGCTGAACCTTATATCGCGGGTAATGTTGGCAGTGGTACGGTACAGGAACTCCAGGAATGGGTGCAGTATGTCAATTTCGAAGGCAAAAGCCCGATGTCTGACCTGAGAAAAAAGAATGGAAAGGAAACCCCATGGAATGTAAAGTATTGGGGAGTCGGTAATGAAGCCTGGGGTTGCGGCGGCAATATGACTGCTGAATATTATGCCAACGTTTACCGGAAATATGCCACTTTCATGAGTGGATGGTCCAATACCGGCATGTACAGGATCGCTTCCGGGGCGAATTCAGGCGATCTTCACTGGACTGAAGTGCTGATGCGCGATATCCCGCTTCATTTACTCGAGGGTGTGGCCCTGCACAATTATACACTTATCGACTGGAATGATAAAGGTCCTGCAACAGGATTCAGCGATGACCAGTACTTTAAAATCATGAAGTCGCTCTGGAATATGGAAGATCTTGTACAGAAGCATTCGGCCATCATGGACAAGTACGATCCTTCTAAAAAGATCGCCCTTGTTGTGGATGAATGGGGCGGTTGGTACAATGTGGAACCCAATACCAACCCGGCTTTCCTGTTCCAGCAGAATACCATGCGCGATGCTATGATTGCCGGCGTTACACTGAACATTTTCAACAACCATGCTGACCGTATCAGGATGGCCAACCTTGCACAAACTATCAATGTACTCCAGGCGGTAATTCTTACCGAAAAGGAAAAGATCATCCTCACGCCAACTTACCATGTAATGGAAATGTACAATGT
>JAEWIW010000371.1 GCA_023386855.1 Bacteroidota bacterium
CGAAATCATTGGCCTGCTCCTGCATTTGGGTGGTGGGCTGCTGGCCCTGCGACATCTGCTGCAGCATGGATCCACTAAGGTTTTGCCTTATCGCACCATCATTTGGACTTTGAAAATCCAGTGTGAAATAAAGAAGGACCATTACCAATGCCAATCCACCGGTGATATAAAGGGCAGTGCGCATTTTTTTATTGATCCATTCCAGTTTCTCTTCTCCAAACAAAATGGATTGCAAACCCAGCGCACCCAGCAGCGGCAAGGTAAGCTGTGGTATCACCAATGCCATGGAAGGAGCACGAAATTTATTATAAAGTGGGAGGTAATCGAAAAGAAAATAATTTAAAGCGGAAAAGTTTTTTCCCCAGGCAAGGAAGATACCCAGCAATGTTGCAGCTATGATCCATCCTTTATGCCATCCTTTATAAAAAACAAGGCCGAAAATAAATGCTACCACCACCACAGCGCCAAAGTAAACAGTACCGGATGTATTAGGCTGCGGCCCCCAGTAAGCAGGCATCTGGTGAGCAAATTGCTTAGCCTGCTCTTCGCCCATACCTGTTCTTTCCTGCAATACTTCTGCAACTTTGGTCGATTCACCAAACTCACTAACCTGTTCTCCATTCACAACTGTTGGGTTACTGCCACCGAATATTCTTGGTATAATCGCAGTAAAAGTTTCCGTAATGCCATAGCTCCATTGGAAGGCATAATCCTTATCCAGCCCACCTTTGGTCCGGTTGCCTTCTTCCTGGTTCAGCGTAAGTTCCGATCGTCCTCCCCGCATAGTTTCCTTGGTATAATCATAAGTAGGCAACAACATCACAGCATAAGACAGCACACCCATGATGGCGGCAACTAATGCGAGCCCTGCGGATTTTCCGAAATGCGCAAGATCTTTCTCCTTGAAAGAACGAATGAAGAATGCGATACCAAGGCATACTGCGATCAGCAAAGTATAATAAACGATCTGGATATGGTTCTGGTAGAACATCAGGGTAGAGAAGGTGAGCGTAGTAATGAAACCCAGCCAGTATTTTCTCTGTGAAAGAATGATCAACCCTGCCAGTACCGCGGGCATATAGCCCATTGAAGCAAACTTCGTGGTATGACCAACAGCTGTGATCACCGCATTATAGGAAGCAAAGGCATATCCTAGTGAACCGAATATTCCCACCCAGCTTTTTAATCTTAACGACATGCAAAGGATATAAAACCCGATGCAGGCAAGGAAGAAAAGGCTTGCAGGCTGTGGAAGGAAAAGGGTAAAGAGGGAAGAGAGCCATGCAAGGGTAATGTTGAAATGCGATTCCATCAGGATCTGCGTAGCAGGCATTCCACTGAACAGGCTGTTTGACCATAAAGGATAGTGGCCATACTTTGCCTTGAATTCAATGGATTGCTGTGCCATTCCCTTCCATCCCTGCACATCATGCTGCTCCACCACAAGCCCTTGCAGTGAAGGAAAACAATAAAGGCAGGATACAACAAAGAAAATCGCAATCGCGATGATATGAGGCAAAAAACGCTGCCACAGGGACTGCTTCATGAGCTCTTTTATTAATTAGTTGGGCAAAATAATGCAATTTTACCCATCACACATCATTGACCCCGCATGATTCATAACATTATAAGGGATAAATCAACCAGGTTATTTTTAGTGCTTAGTGGATTCTTTATCGCCAATGCCCTGATCGCGGAAGTGATCGGCGTAAAGATCTTTTCGCTTGAAGATACAATAGGGTGGCAGCGTGCCGATTTTTCGCTGCTGGGTACCGATCATCTAAGCTTCAGTCTTTCTGTTGGTGTAATACCCTGGCCGGTGATCTTTGTTATGACGGATATCATTAATGAATATTATGGTGTGAAGGGCGTTCGTTTTCTTTCGCTGCTCACGGTTGTGCTTATAGGGTTTGCCTTTTTTATTTTTTATTTTGCCATTACCATGTCGCCCGATACATCCTGGTGGCAGACATCCTATGCGAAAGAAGGTGTTCCTGATATGCAGGCTGCTTTCAAAGCCATTTTCGGACAGGGCATGAACATCATCATTGGTTCCATCACGGCATTCCTTATAGGCCAGATGGTAGATGCACTGGTGTTCAGGAAAATAAAAGCAGCTACAGGGGAGAAAGGGATCTGGATGCGTGCAACATTGAGTACACTGGTATCACTGATGATCGACAGCTTCGTGGTTACCTATGTGGCTTTTTATATTTTCAGGGGCGTAAGCTTCGGTCAGTGTACTGCCTGGGCCATGACCTCCTATACTTATAAATTTCTTATCGCCATCCTGTTTACACCGGTTGTTTATTTTATCCACTGGATGGTAGAAAGATACCTGGGTAAACAACTGGCTTCGGATATGAAAAAGGCTGCGATGCGTGGATATTGAGTAGCCCTGGTTTCAAAAAAGGCTGCCAGGCATTGTCATTAATAGCACTTGCTTCTCTTAAATAAAAAAGGCTGCCGAAGCAGCCGATATTTATTTTTTGATATAACTTATTTCCAAAGCAGGGTGTTTGGAGGAATCGTGAAATTTACTGCTGCAAAAGATCCTGGAATTATAGGCTTCCTCATTCTCCAGGAAGATCTTGAATCCATAATTACCTAATGCCGCCATATCTTTTACCATGGCAGTTACATCGATGTCCAGGAGGTCGAGGATGGGTTTATTGGTATGAGGGATCCTTATTTCATTTACATTGATTGAAGAAGGTTGTTCCGCCCAGGAAGAATACATATCCCATGAACTGGTAGCCCGCTGGATCAACATGGCATTATTGGTACCAAAATTCGGACCTGCATCGTTTCCATTCAGGTTTTCCGGGTTGGAATAAAGATCCAGTTTCGCGGAAACAATTTCAGCATTGGCTGGAATAGAAGAGAGATCAAACTTTAAGGCGGCCCTCATGGACACTTCCTCTCCAAGATAAGTCCATGCGGCTGCACCAATTTCAGGAGCAAGACCATTCGACTGGTCAAGGGTACTGTTCCCGAAAAAATGGATCTCGGTAGTGTTGTTGGATGGCTTTAAAACAATGGTTTCTTTTTCTTCAGATTTCTTGGTACAGGCCGTAGTAAGAACAAGGAAAAGAAAGGCGGTTAACAGGGTTAAGGAAGGTTTCATTAAAATGTTATTAACCGGCAATATATCATGGGTAATCTGAATATCCAAGAAGGGTCAGATCTTTATTTCCATAATATAATCATTCATATAATAATCCTCGCCAATATTTATATCTTCTTCCCCGAGAATATTAAATCCCTGCTTTTCATAGAATTGTTTTGCAGGGTTATTCCTGTTCACATTAAGCCTTAATTTTTTTCCTTCTACCGCTTTTACCGCATCCATTACCGATTCCAGCAATGCTTTTCCTATGCCCATTTTATGGCTGCCTGGTAATACATAAAGTTTATGAAGCTTGTAAATGTCCGGGTCTTCCTGCTGGCTGAAAGATGCAAACCCAGCCGGGTCTCCATTATGTTCGGCAATAAGAAACTGGTGATGGTTTACTGTCATCTGCTTTTTAAGTGAACCAGGACTATAGAACATTTTCATCATGTAGTCGAGCTGTTCAGGAGAAAGTATCTCTTTGTAAGCTACAGGCCATACCTGCTGGGCGAGGTAGCCGATCAGGTTAATATCATCAAGATCCGCAGGACGGATGATCAGTTCTTCTTCCATATTGCGAATCTATTATAGAAAGAGGAATAATCCATCCGGCAAGGAATAACTCCCGGCCGGGTGAAAATTTTATTCGGGCTCCTGCTGGTTGTCTTCATCAAGATTCTCATGACGGTCGCCACCTAAACTGTAATAATTATTTTCTTCATCTTCTTCACCGATCGCTTCATCTTCATCATCCAGTTCTGACCCGGGAATATCAAGGTCTTCATCATCTGCCATGGTCTTTTCAGATGCATCCTGGTCAATTTTATCCAGCTTGTCTTTACCCCTGAGTAATTCATCATCACTCATATCCATATCCTCATCTCTTGGTCCCAGCAATTCAAGGTCTTCTTTCGTAACATCCGCTTCAGTACCCGGTACAATGAGTAATTCATCCTCTTCATTTGAAGAAGTGGGTATATCCTTGTTCACTCCCCGGTCAGCATTATCAGGAACACGCTGCCCGCGGCTGATCTCATCAGGATCAACGGATACTTTTTTTGCACCATTGGATGGATGGGTGATGTCTTCCGAAGCAGGATAATGTGGGTAACCCGGCAGGTTTTCATCATTACCTTCATTTTCCCTGTAATCATCGTTTGGATTGATATCGCGTATTGACATGTGATTAGTTTTAAGGGTTATAAAAAAAATTATGCCTGCCGGGTACCTTTTATTACGGTTTTCCAAAGATTAATTCAGGTTTTCCCTTAATTCCGCTAACCGGTTCCGGAAGCGGTCGAGTGTAAGATTTTTCAGATCCCAGCGCATGGGCCCTCCCGACCGGTTGCCCAGGGTGATCAATTGAAGGATGTTGTTATTGTTGAAGTAATAAATGCCCCCGAATTTTAACTCGTCATCATCAGGCAGGAAAATGGTTTCATATTCCTCTGAACATACAAGGCGGTCGCCCGATACATAATACACTTCGGTGAATTCAATGGAATCGCGCATGTACCTTACCTGGAAAACCACCACTTTCCCGTTTTGCGTGGTATAATGCCAGGTTTCTTTAAGGCCGCTGTTGGAAGGCCCGATCTTTACAAGGTTAAAAGTTCGCTGGGCCCGCAGGGCAAGACTATCGGCCTGTTCAACATAGCGGACAAGCTTTTCAAGCGTAGCCCCGGCCTGGTTTTGCTGGGCATTAGCCACCAAAACAAGGCCTGAAAACAGGATGGTAATTAGTACACGTGTCATTCTCCCCGGTTAAAACTTCTTCACCTAATTTACCAAAACTATATTACTTAGGAAAAGATTTCATTCAGCACTCCAGCCAGCCGGATACCGCCTTTCAGCAGTTGCTGGTTGAGGGTGGCAACATGGTCAAAATTATAGCGGTAGCTTAATTTCTGGTCGGCATACCTGATTTCACCATATAGATTTTCGGCAATGCCATAACTTTCAAATACCCATTGCTGCATAGGCTCCGACTGCCATTGACGTATGGTCTTTTTTGGGGCATGGTCGATGGCATTGGCAAATTCGGTATAACTCATTTTCTGGAATTCAATCAACTGCTCATCCCAAACCCTGTGCAGGTTGGTGGGTTGATCGAACCATAAAAGTCGTACGCGGTTCCCGCCAAGATCTTCTGGTCTGCCCACGTGCATGGGCTGGTGAAGGTCACCAATAAAATGCACCAGCAATACCAGGTAAAATCTTTTACGTTCAATATTATTCTCTTTCTTTTTTAATTCACCCTTCAGCCAGTTGATCTTTGAATAGATGTTCTCGCCATGTTGCTGCTCGTCGAGCAGTGCGATCACCTGGCTTTCACTCAAACCAGTTTTAATATTGATATAATGCCATGGGCTGATATAATCAAAAGTTGAATCAGACTTGATGAAATCCGCAAAATTGGCCGACATCGCCAGCGATTCGTCGCCCAGGATCTTTGCAATTTCCCTTTTAGCCTTGCCCGATAAATGATTATAAGCCACTTGTGCCGTAATTCGATGGCCATTAGTGCCCCAGGCAAAGGAATGAAATGGAATAAAAAAGGTAAGCAGGATTGCCAGCAGGGCAGTAGTAAAACGCATAAGCTTTTATTGAAGAGCCGCAAAGGTAGGGATAAGAAATAATACTTTATTTTACGGTTTATAACCGATAAAGCCAGCTATGCCATTTCAAAGGTTAATTATTTTGCTGTGCCTGTTCGCTTCAATTTCTGCCACCGCGCAGGAGTTTGGCGGGCATCCTTACTCTCAACGTTGGTACCAGCTTAATGCGGATTCTTTTAGTATTATTTATCCTAAAGGCCTGGAAAGAAATGCAAGAGCAGTCAGCCATTATATTCAAACCATCCCGGGGGAACTAACCCCCACGCATAAACGCCGTTATCGTTCCATTCCAATCGTGCTTCAACACAAGACCAATATATCGAACGGTTACGTGGGCATGGGCCCCTGGAGAAGCGAATATTATCTTACTCCATCCCAGAACAGCTTCAGGCTGGGAAGCCTGCCCTGGGAAGAACAGCTTGCCCTGCATGAATACCGCCATGTTCAACAAAACAGGCATTTTATGAAAGGCCTGACCGGTGCAGTTTATACGGTACTGGGGCAGGATGCCGGTTCCCTTTTCAGTAATATGGCCGTTCCAAACTGGTTCTGGGAAGGTGATGCCGTATTCCAGGAAACCTCCCTCTCCTGGCAGGGAAGGGGAAGAATCCCCTATTTCTTCAATGGCTTCCGTACCACCTGGGCAGCAGGTAAGGATTACTCCTGGCAAAAAATCAGGAATGGATCGCTGGTCGACAGGATACCGGATCATTATGAACTGGGTTACCTGCTGGTAGACTATGGCCGCGAAAAATATGGAAACAGCTTCTGGAAAAATGTTACCGCAGATGCCGCTTCCTATAAAGGAATTTTTTATCCTTTTCAAAAAGCAGTGAAAAAATATTCAGGCCATTCCTTCCGACGATTCAGGGAAGATGCCCTTCAACATTTTAGCATCGGTAAAAAAGAGGATTCGACATCATTAAGGGCTGCACAGCTTAAACATTTTGTAGCGGATTATGATTTCCCACAATGGCTGAACGATAGCATTATCGTGGTTGTAAAGTCGACCTATGATAATATACCGGCCTTTACAATGG
>JAEWIW010000073.1 GCA_023386855.1 Bacteroidota bacterium
AGCCTGCAGGCATTATCGATCTCGGACACTTTCACCTTACCTTCTTTCACCAGTTGGGGAAGATAGGTAATGAACAATTCACTGACCATATCCATTTCAACAGGCGCCTTGATGGCCCTTCTTGTAACTTCTTTTGCATCACCGATACCGTGGTTGATCATTTCACTCAATGCCGTATAATCCGTTACCACGAAGCCTTTGAAGCCCCACTGTTTTCTGAGCAGGTCGGTCATCAGCCAGTGATTGGCTGATGCAGGAACACCATCAATTTCATTGAAGGAACTCATGGCCGTAGCAACACCTGCATCAATGGTTGCTTTATAGGGAGGAAAATATTCATTATACATCCTGATCCGACTCATGTCTACCGTATTATAATCCCTTCCTGCTTCTGATGCACCATATAAAGCGAAGTGCTTAACGCAGGCCATCACGGTATTATCTTTTGAAAGATCAGTACCCTGGTAACCTCTTACCATCGACCGTGCAATGGCTGAACCGAGATAAGGATCTTCACCGGCACCTTCGCTGACACGGCCCCAGCGTGGATCACGGGCGATATCCACCATCGGTGAGAAGGTCCAGTTGAGTCCATCAGCGCTGGCTTCCTCAGCTGCCGCACGCGCCGTTTTCTCAATCATAACCGTATCCCAGCTTGCCGACAAACCCAATGGTATGGGGAATATTGTACGATGTCCATGTATAACATCATATCCAAACAATAAGGGAATTTTCAACCTTGTTTCATTCACCGCCATATCCTGCAGCTTTCGAACGGCCACTGGAGTGAACGTATTGAATACTCCACCCACAAGTCCTTTTTTAATTTTCTCTTCCACTCCTTCACTAACGATCGGTCCTGTAACATCAAAGCCCACAGAAGGAAGGTTGAGCTGGCCGATCTTTTCTTCCAATGTCATCTTCTTCATCAATGAAGAAATGAAACTATTCATCTTTGCATCCTGCGATGAGGAAGTTTTCTTTACCTGCGCATTAAGGAATAAAGGTAAAATTGACAATAAACTGACGAGATATTTGACGCGTGTTCTCATAAAAAATGATTGAGTGCTATTTAAAATGAGGACTTTTAAATCCTAATCTTTTTAAACCGGTTTGTATTTCAGGACAGCTCATGAAAAGATTCCATAATAATCCTGAGCGGTAATTTTCCATCATCACAACTATTGGACCCTGGTCAATGGCAAGGTAGTGATTGGGAAACCAGTTATCCTGAAGGCTGAAAGCATCATAAAAGCCATATGGACCAAATAGTTTAGTGCCCAGGCTATCCATCCAGTATTGCATGGCCTGCATTGAATAGGCAGGCGTATAGGGCATGGAAGAAAGCGCGGCAGTAGGCGATATCACGCCAAGATCTGATTCCATTCCAGGCGCATGTGCAGCATAACCATTCACTGAATAACTTGCGGTGAGTCCCCAGTTATTCGGGCCATATCCTTTAAAATGCTTTGGATTATCCACGCACCAGTCGTGGTTAATAAGTGTATGGTTGACATTATGCTGCCAGTAATCGGCATAATCATCTTTCAATCCACGCGGATCAAGGCCCAGGTAGGAATAATGCGACCAGAACAATGGTCCTCCATATTTTTCAGCACCATTATGACGAAGCGTTAATAGATGACCATAGGTTACAATAGAATCCTTTATCGCGCCGCTTTTAGCCCAGCCCTCATGGTAAACTGCTGGATCTATTGGATGCGTTGGTGATGATGCCGCAAGAACATACATGATCAGGCATTCATTATATCCTGTTACAGGAAAGTTCATTTGCCAGTCGTAATTGGGCGACCAGTGCCAGTACAAAACATTTTGCCCATGCTGGTACCAGGTCCATTCCACTTCGCGCCATAAACTATCAATAGATGAGGCAAGGGCTTTTTCTGCTTCATTGCCTTCGCGGAAATATTGTCTTGCACATAAGAGACCCTGGATAAGGAAAGATGATTCAACCAGGTCGCCTCCATCATCCTTTTTACTGAAAGGTCTTGTCTTACCACTTTCACCTACCAGCCAATGCGGCCATGCACCATGAAAGCGATCGGCGGTGGAAAGAAAATCAACGATCTTCTTCATACGTTCATATCCCTCCTGCCGGGTAATATATTTTCTTTCCATTCCAACGATCAGGGCCATGATACCAAAGCCGGAACCACCTGTGGTTACAACGTTAGAATCATGTTGGGGATAGATATTATCAAGATGCAATCGTTCGCGCGCCATGCCACTATGCGGTTCTGCACCTGTCCAGAAATATTCAAATGTTGCCCGCTGAACTTTATCGTAAATGTTACTATAAACTGAAGGAATAGTATTGTGATGGGAAACCTGTTTGGATGTATGGCATGAAGAGGCAATGCCCAGAAAAAGTACCAATGCCCAGGAGAAGGAACGCATCATAAAAAAAATTTTATGCGGTCAATTATAGATTGGAACCGGAAGTTAACTATAATTCACCGATGATATGGCTGATGCTTCGATGGTTTGGGGCGATAGATGCAAATACTACCTGATCTCTATATTCTTCTCGATAGCTTCCAGGGGGTAATCTTCTCCGATATCCAGCACGGCAAGCGCGGAGTATTTACCTGCAGGCACGGTGGATGGAATGGTGATCTTCAGCTTTCTTTTGGCACCGGGGAAAACGGGGAACTCGATATTATCAAGCCGAAATTCCTTACCGGTTTCAATGCTGGTCAGTTCAAGATGCGCCTTGCAATTCAGCATGGCATCACCAACATTTTGCATATGAAATTCATAGGCTCTTTCTTCGCTGCTGAGTTCTTTGAGCGCTATAACTTTTCCTTTTAAAACATTGGCGGAAGGCGGTGTTTGATAAATATGCACGCCAACCCTCAGCAACTCCTTAACCTGTGTGTTCACTTGTTTGTTCTTTGCTGCACTGGAATCTCTTTCATCTGCGCTTTGAAGAAAAAGCATGGCCCAGCGCATGCGATCAGGACCGGCAGCTGATGAAGGAACGTTAAGCCTGACCATCAGTTCCTGGGTGGTATTAGGGGCCACTTCAATAAAATTTTTATCCAGGCTAACCCATGAAGCACAGGAACGATCGAGTGTATCCGGCCTGAAATATTGATGTGCACCTGTTGAGTCCCTTAGCCAATCGGCCAGGTAAGCTTCGAAAGAAACTTTTTTATTGGAAAGATTGGTGATGCGGATCACCTGGGTTTCACGCGCACCTGGGGATAACCTGAAATCCAGTATTGAAGGCTGGATGGCGACCGACTGCCCCAGGGAGATCAACTGCAGGCAGCAAAAAGAAATAAAGAATATAAAGGTTTTCATTTTATCGGATTTACCGGGAGTTGCTATCTTCGTGTTTTCGAAGTCAAATTCATTACCCTGCGAATTTCAATTAAATATTTTCTTGTTGCTGCAATTCTGCAGGTATTTATTTTTTCTGCCTCGGGGCAGAATAACCAGAACTATATTACGCTCCAGGCCTCCAGCACAAACTTCACGCTGAATTCTGTGGCGGCGCTGGAAAATCCCCAAACCATCACCAACGCGTTTAGCTTTAACTTGAGGTCGAGGTATTCCTATATTATTTACGCGAAGGTGCAGAATATCAGCAGCAGCAATGGGGTGTATCCACCCGCATCCCTGCTTTCGGTGCAATGCAATTATGGGCCTGCAGGAACTGATTACAGCAAGATCAACCTCTCTTCTATCGACAAGGAAATCCAGTCGGGCAACGGGTTTTCGAGCAGTACCACTTTCCGGTATGATCTTACCCTTGAACCTTTTGGATATAATTACCCCGCCGGTTCCTATTATTACACCGTTTTGTTAACCATGACACAGCCATGAACAGGGTGCTGATAATATCATTCCTTTTCCTTTCAGGCTGCTTCATTGCTAAAGCCCAAAGTTTCAATGGCTCTTTCAGTTCCAACATTAATGTAGGAACAGTAGTGAACATGACGCTTACTCCTAATGTAAGTTCCAATATCACCCTCGATGGCACCAATCTACAGCAGGGTTATAGCAATAATGCTTTTTCCAGCGTGCAGATCAAAAGCAATGCTTCCTGGTTGCTGAATGTAAGATCTGCTACAACTTATTTTACTGCTTCAGGAATCTATGCTTCCTCCAATATGCCGGCAAGCATATTAAGTTTATCCAGCCCGGGAAAACAGGTGAGCTTATCCACGCAGGATAAATTATTATCCAGCGGAACAAGAGGCAATGCTTCAGCCAGCGGGAACAGTTTCAACGTTGGACTGATCGCGAACCCGGGGTATAATTATGGGCCTGGGATCTATTCTATCAATATCATTTATACGCTTACTGCACAATAATTGTCAATCCGACAATTGAAATCACCTGTACCTGGTCAATTCATGACTCCCATTTTGGAACTTATAATCATTTACACCTAGGAGTATTTAAGGGTTATATCGCTTGCCTGTCAGTGTATTTTATTCTTGGTTTTAAAGTAAAAGAATCATAGTTTTAAATACATAACCCGTTCCTCTGAAACCCATCATATACATAACCGTTTTTCTCTTCATTGCCTTTGCAGCTACTGCACAGTCTAACCAACAAAGCACCGCACAAAGGATAATTATTACCATTCAAAAGACTACTGTACTGGATCTTTCCAACCACAATGTTGCCGGAAAAGAAAAAGCATCCAACACCTCCCCTCAATTGCCTGCAAGGATCATTCGAAAGAATAAAAAACAGATCATCCTTGCCGCTGCAGATGACCAAACCTATGTGAAAAAAGATGATGCGGAAGAAGGAAAAGAAACGCCCATTGAGATAATTACTACTACTGTTCTCTAACTATTTCTTTTATGTGATTTTTATTTAATTCCCCTTTTTGGAAAACCATCCAATTGCGGGAGCATTTTAACCATGCCAGGAAATTTTCAACATTGATAATCAACCAATTACGAGTTTGGCACAGGATTCGTCAATAGTGTAGCACAAACACAATTAAAAAATTACAAGAACTAAGAAAAACACGACATGAAAAAGATCCTTACCCTCATCGCCCTGGTTATCGCAGTAGCAACTGTTAACGCTCAAACAACTTCCTCCGCTAACCAAACCGTAACCCTGAACCTCCAGAATGCCATCACTATTTCTGTAGGAACTGCAACAGGAACCAGCTTCACCTTTAATACCACTGATCATTATAAAAATGGTTTAACCAATACTGCCGCTTCAACTTTCAATGTAAAATCAAACCGCCCCTGGGCAGTAACCGTTGCAGCAGCCACTGCGGATTTTACTTCAACCGCTACCACTAAAATGCCTGCAAGTGTTTTGGGTGTTCGCCTGAATGGTGGTTCAAACTTTACCCAACTCAGCACCACAGCAGCAAGCTTTACATCAGGTGCAAGAGGAGCAAATGATTTCACTGTTGATTACAATGCAAATCCTTCTTACAACTATGATGAAGGAACCTATACTTTGAGCGTGGTTTACACTGCAACTCAACAATAATAAACACCTTATTCAGTTTTACTTTCGGGGTACCGGTCCGCCCCCGCAACAAGCGGAGATGGACCGTTACTTTTTACAGGCATTCTCAAATGAAATAATCATCTGCCTGAGTTCTCTTCCTAATGTTTTGAATTTGTATCCAACCCTTCCTTGAAAACAGTTCGCCCATATTCCCTTTTTATTTGTAGCCTGTTGATGGCCTTCATGCTGATCACTATCCCGGCCAAAGCGCAGGACCAGCAGCCACTGGGCATTTTCTTCCTGAAAGATTCCATGCAGGCTGAAGAAGGAATGT
>JAEWIW010000130.1 GCA_023386855.1 Bacteroidota bacterium
ATGTGAAATGGATAACCTTGAAGGAATGGTTTACCGTTCCATCCGTTCGCTATTGGGCAATTATGAAAACCAGCAGGAGATCCGCAAAGAATTTCCCAAACCTTCAGTAGAAAGAAGAAACACAGGATATGCAATAGACATGTTGCTGGAAATGGCTCCCTTCACTGCAGGTGGTCCCGACTTTAATTTCTGTTCTCTTATTGCAGGTTCAGAAGGTACTCTTGCTTTCATCACTGAAATCAAGCTGCATGTTAATGACCTGCCACCAAAAGAAGCAGGACTTCTTTGTGTTCATTTCAATACCATTGATGAAGTACTGCGTGCCAACCTTGTAGCCCTGGAATTCAGGCCAACGGCCAGTGAACTGATCGATCATTATATACTTGAATGTACCCGCGATAATATTGAACAAAAAAAGAACCGCTTTTTTGTACAGGGTGATCCGGGCGCGATCCTGGTAATTGAATTTGCTAAAGAAACAAGAGAGGAGATAATCGCTATCGCACAAAAAGTTGAACAGAAAATGAGGGAACAGGGACTTGGCTACCACTTCCCTCTATTGTTCGGTGCCGACTGCAAAAAAATATGGACCCTTCGTAAAGCCGGGCTGGGCCTGCTTAGTAACCTGCCTGGTGATGAGAAAGCTGTTCCTGTTATTGAAGACACTGCAGTGGATGTGAATGATCTTCCTGCCTACATCAGGGATTTCAATAAGATACTTGAAAAGCATGGATTGTTTTCCGTTCACTATGCCCATGCAGGTTCAGGCGAAATTCATCTCCGTCCTATCATCAACCTTAAAACTGTTGAGGGCAACAGGCTATTCAGGACTATTGCTGAGGAGATCGCGACATTGGTGAAAAAATATAATGGATCATTGAGTGGTGAACATGGCGATGGAAGGTTAAGAGGTGAGTTTATTAAACAGATGGTTGGGGAGAAAAATTATGAACTCTTAAGAACTATTAAATATACCTGGGATCCCAATAATGTTTTTAATCCTAACAAGATCGTTGATACACCTTCGATGAATTCCATGCTTCGTTATGAACCGGGTCAGCAGACACCCGCGTTCAAAACGATCTTCAGATTCAACAACCAGAACATACTTCAGCATGCTGAACAATGCAATGGATCAGGGGATTGCAGGAAGACGCATTTGTCGGGCGGAACCATGTGTCCCAGTTATATGGCTACCCGAAATGAAAAAGATACAACAAGGGCAAGAGCCAATATACTCAGGGAAATGCTGACACGGTCAACAAAGGTCAATCGATTCAATCATGAAGAGATCAGGGAAGTAATGGACCTCTGCCTGAGTTGTAAAGGTTGTAAATCGGAATGTCCTTCCAATGTTGATATCGCCAAGCTTAAAGCAGAATTTCTTCAGCATTACTATGATGAGAATGGAGTACCGTTCCGCTCAAAGCTGATCGCCAATTTTACTGCTTCTTCCAAATGGGCTTCAATAGTTCCGGGTATTTATAATTTCATGGTGACAAATGCTGTCACTTCAAAAATTATTAAAAACATTTCAGGTTTTGCGATTAACCGCTCCATGCCTACTCTATATAAAACAACCTTAAGAAAATGGATGAAGCAGAACAAAGGGAAAACCATCCATGCACCTCTTGCTTCAAAAAAGGTTTACCTGTTCTGTGATGAGTTCACGGATTTTAATGATACGGAAACAGGAATTAAAGCTATTAAACTGTTATGGAAGCTTGGCTATGAAGTGGTGATACCCGAACATATTGAAAGCGGGCGCACATGGCTTTCCAAGGGCCTCGTCCGTAAAGCAAAAGAGATCGCCAACAGGAATGTTTCCTTATTGCATGAAATTATTAGTGAAGATGCGCCGCTTATTGGAATAGAACCTTCGGCCATCCTTACCTTCAGGGATGAATATATTGATCTTGCAGATGATGTTTCAGCAGCAAGAAAGCTGGCTCAACATGTTTATTATATTGATGATTTTATCAGCAATGAAATAGATAAAGGAAATATCACCAGCGCATCGTTTAAAAAAGACCAGAGAAAGGTTATGTTGCACGGTCATTGTCACCAAAAAGCACTTACCAGTATTTCCAATTCAGTAAGAATATTATCGCTTCCTGAAAACTATGCTGTTCAAACTATACCCTCAGGATGCTGTGGCATGGCCGGTTCATTCGGTTATGAAAAAGAACATTATGATGTTTCCATGAAGATCGGTGAACTGGTATTGTTCCCTGCCGTTCGTGCATCCGCGGATGAAGTGCTGATTGCAGCACCCGGAACAAGTTGCCGGCACCAGGTGAAAGATGGTACCGGCAGGAAAGCCCTCCATCCAGTGGAGATCCTGTATGATGCGCTGGTTGATTAATTATTTAATCATGAATAGTTGATCCTGTTACACCAGCTCAACCGTTTCATAATTTTCATCGATTAAAGCAAACTGTGCTTTATATCCTTTTTCAATTTTTCCAATCATTAATGATGGATCAATTAAAGAAGCGGGAATGCTGGTTGCCATGCTCAAAGCAACTTCATGGGGAATGCCTGCATAGTTAATCCCGTTGTATACACACTTTAACATGGTCAAAGACGATCCCGACAACGTTCCATCGGGAAGGGTATATCGGTCGCCCTGCAAAAGGTGAATGTATTCACCCTCCTTTACTTCTGTTACTGCATCAGTAATAAAAAACAATCGGTCCTGCATGATCCTGTGACTTATTCTTACTGCAGCAAAATTCACATGGATGCCATCACATACTATGCTGCATTTGGCCCTTGGATGATCGAATATGGCGCCGACCATTCCTGGGGCACGGTGAAGAAATGGCGACATGGCATTGAATAAATGCGTGGCAACGGGAAGGCCAGCATCAAAAGCATCCATGGCTTGCTGGTAAGTAGCATCAGTATGTCCGGCAGAAACCAGTATACCTGCCTGCTGAAGTCTTTTTATGATTGATGGTTCGCATTGTTCAGGGGCCAGGGTCATCATCTTGATGATGCCTTCACCTGCCTCGAGCAACTGTTCTATTTCTTTTTCGGTTGGCTGGTGAATATATTTTTCAATATGCGCTCCTTTCTTTGCACTATTCAGGTAGGGTCCTTCAAGATGAAGACCAAGGCATCCTTCACCACCTTCCTTCCAGTTTTGTTTTACAGCTTCAATCCCCTGTAAAAATTTTTCAATTGAATTAGTGGCCATGGTGATCATGAAGTAACCGGCGCCACCTTGATTACAGTACTCTTTCGTTGCACTGATAGCTTCTGTTCCTGGTTCATGTGAAAACATTTTACCTAACCCGCCATAGATCTGCAGATCAATAAATGCAGGTGATAGAATCTTATTGCCTGAATCCTTTTGCACATAATCGGCCGGAACTTCGGATGCATGTACAAGATCAATGATTATTCCATCATCGGTCAATACTGCAACATCATAAATGAAACGATCGCCATTGAATAATTTTGAATTGACATATGCTGTCTTCATGTATATAGTTTATGCTGGTTAGGTTTGAATAAGGAATGCATCACCATCTTTTAAAAATGGTAATTTATCACGCACGGCGCTTAGGTGTTCCTTTTGCAATTCAACTTTAAAAATATCTTCCGTATGTTCTGTACTATGTAATATGGATCCCAATGGGTCAACGATCATGGAATCGCCACTATAATAATGACCATTGCCATCTGTACCTACCCTGTTTACACCGGCAACATAACATTGATTCTCTATGGCTCTTGCCTGCAATAAAGTTTTCCATGCATGATTTCTTTTTTCAGGCCAGTTGGCAACATATACAAGCACATCAAATTCAGGTGGCTCAGAAGCATTTTCCTTAAACTGTAATTGCTGCCTCGACCATACTGGAAACCTGAGATCATAGCAAACCATAAGGTTAACTTTCCAGCCCTTTACTGAAGCGATCAAACGCTTTTCGCCGGCAGCATAATGCTGGTCTTCCTGCGCATAACCAAACAGGTGTCTTTTATCATAGAACCCCAGGCTTCCATTGGGCAGCATCCATATTAAGCGGTTATAAAACTTCCCATCTTCTTCGATAATTATGCTGCCGGAAAGGATGATCCTTTTTTCTGCAGCAATATTTTTCATCCACTGAACGGTAGGCCCATCCATAGTTTCAGCAAGTTTTGCCGGCTGCATGCTGAATCCCGTGGAAAACATTTCAGGCAGCAGTACTACCTCGCTCCTTTCCTTTATGGAAAGAATTTTTTCAGCGAACATATCCATGTTCGCTTTTTTATCTTCCCAGTGAAGATCAGATTGAATGCAGGTGATAGAAAGGCTCATGGCTGAAAATTATATGTTTTTGTGGATAACTGGCACCCCGTGGCACGGGGCCGTGCCACGCCCCCGTGCCACGGGGTCTACTCCAAAGACTTTATCGCTCTTTCAATTACATTCCTTTCATACCCTTTTCGAACCAGGTAATCCCTTAATTTTTTCGTGGCTTCAAAACGCGTAAGGTCTTTCCAGGTTTCCATCTTTTTTTCCACCAAACGGTTCACCGTATTTTCATAATCTTCATCACTGATCTGCTGCATAGCCTTCTTAATACAATAAGCACTTACCTTATCCTGTTTTAAAGCATATTCGATTCTCTTCCTGCCCCAGCCCTTCATTCTGAATTTACCACCGGCAAACGCAATGGCATATCGTTCTTCATTAAGATAGTTCTCTTCAATCAGTGAAGCGAGGAGTTCATCCACCTGCGAAGAATAAAGACCGTAACTGTATAATTTATCTTTCACCTCCGCATGGCATCTTTCCTGGTATGCACAAAAACTCCTGATCTTCACCAATGCCTGTTCCTTTGTAAGTTTTTTCTTCCATTCCATTTCAGCGGAAAGCTAACTTTTTTATCGCCGATTTCCCAGTGAAAACTACTCTTCCAGCCTGGGAATGCACCCATAAACTTCTTTAAGCATCTGGTCATATTCCTTTGCTTTTGAAAAGAGGTTTTTCATCACGATATTGCCACTTTTCTTGGTTAGATCGAGATCGTATAATACACAGGACAACACTATATTCTGGTTAACACAACTAAGCACCAATCCTGAGTTGATATAATTTTCTTCCATCAAAAACTGGTACAAGGTTTTGATGTTTTCCGGCTCACGTGGAAGCTGGCAGAGGTAAGCATCACCCGTAATAAAATAGTTTTCGGAATTGTAAGCGATCTTGATCTTGGCACCTCCTTCCTTAACTTCCCATTTGTTATTTCCTTCCCTCGCAAGCCTGGTATCCTTTCCAAGCTCGGTCAATATCTCCTCAATGGTTTTGGCAATACCGGAAGGAACAGTTTCTTTTTCAGGAAGCTTCGGCAACCTGACCTCTGTTCCGCAGGATGGACAATATTTTGAAGATTCAATATTGGAGGGAAGTACCAGGAAATCACAACTTGGACAACGCGCGGCAGGAGTACCAAGATAGGGGTAATACAGTTCCAGGGCGATTTTCAATGCTCTCACGGGAAGTGCAAATCCAAGATTATCACCACCCCTGATGATAAATGTATTCACCCCAATTACTTCACCCTGCTGGTTCACCAGTGGACCTCCACTGTTTCCAGGGTTAATGGCTGCATCGATCTGGATATAATGCAGTCCCGACCGTATCCTGTCGACCCTTGATATCACACCCTGTGTGGCAGTATAATTTAATCCATATGGATGGCCGATGGCTACCACTTCATCACCGTCCTTAAGCTCTTTATAATTCCCCAGGGGTATTTCGGGTAATTCAATATTTGCCGGTGGCTGAATAAAAGCCAGGTCGTGTTTTTTATCAATAAACCAAACCCTTGACAATTGCTTGGAAAAGTTTCTTCCTGCAATACCCACTTCCGCATTTTTTCCAACCACATGGTCATTGGTAACAATCAGTTCATATTTCTTCAAATAGAAACCTGTTCCCGATCCATTACGAGATGAAATCTGGATAATAGCAGGCTGGTAACTTTCAATGATCTCCTGGAATTCCATAGGCTTAAGTATCAAAATTTAACCCGGCAACACCGTTAAGAAAGGATTGATTGAACCGCAGAAGGTTCGTGAAATT
>JAEWIW010000135.1 GCA_023386855.1 Bacteroidota bacterium
AGGTTATCGGGAAATGTATGGGCCTTGGACTGATGGTATCCATCAACCAGCGCCTCGATGCTGAAGTAATTGAACTGGTGGCTAGTGAATTCGGGTTCGATGTGGAATTCATCGATATGGAAAAGCAGCTTGAACTGGAGGAACTGGAAGAAGAAGATAATTCAGAAGACCTTACTCCGCGTTCACCGATTGTAACCATCATGGGTCACGTTGACCATGGTAAAACATCATTGCTCGACTATATCCGGAGTGCGAACGTAGTGGCCGGTGAAGCAGGTGGTATCACCCAGCACATCGGTGCTTACGAAGTTACCCTTCCCAATGAAAAGCATATTACCTTCCTTGATACACCAGGTCACGAAGCCTTTACGGCCATGCGTGCGCGTGGTGCCAAGGTTACCGATATCGCGGTGATCGTTGTGGCTGCCGATGACGCGGTGATGCCACAGACCAGGGAGGCCATCAGCCACGCACAGGCTGCAGGTGTACCCATGATCTTCGCCGTGAATAAAATTGATAAGGAAGGAGCCAATCCACAAAAAATATATGAGCAACTGGCCGGTATGATCATCCTCGTGGAAGCATGGGGTGGTAAATTCCAGAGCCAGGAGCTTTCTGCAAAGCAGGGTCTGAATGTAGACCTGCTGCTGGAAAAAATATTGCTCGAAGCCGAGTTGCTCGACCTGAAAGCCAATCCTGATAAAGAAGCTACAGGTACGATCATTGAAGCCTCGCTCGATAAAGGACGCGGATACGTGGCTACCGTACTGGTACTGAACGGAACCCTTAAGGTTGGTGACCTCGTAGTTTCAGGCCAGCATTACGGAAGAGTAAAAGCCATGTTCAATGAAAGGAACAAACGTAAGGATAATGCGCCTCCATCGACTCCTGTATTGATCCTGGGTCTGAATGGTGCGCCGCAGGCTGGTGAAAAATTCAGGGTGTATGCCGATGAATCCGAAGCCAAGGATGTGGCTAACAGGAGAGCACAGATCCTCCGTGAACAGGGTATCCGAACCAAGAAACATATTACGCTGGATGAAATAGGTCGTCGTCTTGCACTGGGTAACTTCAAACAGCTGAACCTCATCATCAAAGGTGACGTGGATGGATCCGTAGAAGCATTGAGTGATTCACTCCAGAAGCTTTCTACCGAAGAGATCGCCGTTTCTGTTGTGCATAAGGCCGTTGGTGCGATCACCGAAAGTGATGTACTGCTGGCTACCGCGTCCGATGCTATCGTTGTAGGTTTTAACGTTCGTCCTTCCATCCAGGCCTCAAGGCTTGCAGAAACGGAAGGTGTGGAAATCAAGACCTACTCAATTATCTACCAGGTAATCGACGAGATAAAGAGCGCCATGGAAGGTATGCTTGAACCGAAGATCACTGAGAAGGTTATTGCTAACGTTGAAGTCAGGAACACTTTCAAATTCGATAAGGCAATGGTTGCCGGTTGTTATGTTTTGGATGGAAAGATCAACAGGAATGCGAAGATCCGCGTGATCAGGGATGGTATCGTGGTATATCCTACCGGTGAAGGCGCATCTGCTGAACTCGGTTCATTGAAACGTTTCAAGGATGATGCAAAAGAGGTACAGGCCGGAATGGAATGTGGTTTAACCATTAAGAACTTCAATGATATTAAAGTAGGTGATATTGTAGAAGCCTATGAAGAAGAAGAGGTGAAGAGGACATTGTAGAATTAACAGAGCATAGGCATTTGTTATTTTAAATTTGGTGCTTTTAATAGTTATATGAAAAAAGCTGGGATAGTTTTAGCAGGTTTGCTGGTTTCAACATTTGCCTTCTCACAACATAAGGTAGTTGCAGATAAGATCGTCGGGATCGTTGGGGATAAGATCATCCTGAACTCAGACATCACGAATGCCCTTTCTGATCTGCAACGGCAGGGACAGCAGTTGCCTCCAAATGCCAAGTGCTATATCATGGATCAGCAGCTTTCTTTAAAAGCGCTGGTAATGCAGGCTGAAAAGGATTCGGTTATCGTGGGTGATGATGAGATCAACGCCCTGCTGGATAACCAGATCCGCGGTTTTATCAACCAGTATGGTTCAAAGGAAGCACTGGAAGAGATCGCCGGCAGAACCGTTTACCAGATCAAGGAAGATTTCAGGACTTCTTTCAGGGAACGAAAACTCGCGGAAAGAATGCGGGAGAAAGTGGTGGAAAATGTGAAGATCACACCCCAGGAAGTAAAAGAATACTTTGATAAGATACCAAAGGATAGCCTCCTCTTTTATGAATCAGAAGTGGAGATCGGTGAAATCATCATGTATCCAAAGGCAAGCCGTGACCTGGAAAAACTGGCTATGGATGAACTGGCCGACTGGAAAAAACAGATTGAATCGGGCCAGGCTACTTTTGCAGCACTGGCTTCACTGTACACCGATGACCCCGGGAGTAAAAATACAGGTGGTCAGTACACCATCAATCGTACGGAAAAACAATGGGATCCTGCATTTATCAACCATGCATTCCGTTTGAAGGAAGGTCAGATCAGTCCTGTTTTTAAAAGCAAGTTTGGATACCATATTATTCAGATGGTTAGCCGTGCCGGCGATGATGCTATTGTAAGGCATATCCTCAGGATACCTAAGATCACCCAAACGGAGATCAATGAAACCGTTGCTAAAATGGATTCGGTTAGGGCCAGGCTGATTGCCGGAACGATAGGCTTTGGAGAGGCAGTGGCGAAGTACAGCGAGGATGATAATTCAAAGTTTACAGGGGGAATGAAGCAGGGTCAAAACGGAAGTTTTCTTACTATTGATGAACTCGATAAGGATATGGTACTGATGCTGAAAGATCTTGCGGTGAATGAATACAGCAGGCCAACTCCATTCGTGGATGAAAGGGGAAAGCAGGCAGTAAGGCTGGCATACCTTAAATCAAGGTCACAGCCACATCGTGAGAATATGAAAGACGATTACAACAGGATCGCGGCCAGGGCACTGGAGATTAAAAAGCAGAATGAAATGGAGAAATGGTTCCTGTCAAAAGTTCCTAATTTCTATATAAAAGTGGATGACCAGTTCAAGGATTGTGACATGATGCAGAACTGGTTCAGGTATGCCGCACAGACCGAGAACTAATTTTAAACATACTTTTTGGAAGCCCTGGAATTTCCGGGGCTTTTTTATTGAAAGATAGACGTGAATATTGCGCGGCCTTAAAAATCACCCATTTATGGTTCTTATAATTACTGCTGTTAAGGGTAACCATGTAATTATATTTAATATACAGCCGGCTTGCTTTTGATGATTTTGGAATTACTTTATCATTGCCGCCGTACCCTATAACCCCCAACATCGCTCCCACCGGCCCAGGAAGCAACCGCTGCCTGGCCATTAAAAACCCTTAAACGATTTTAAAGAAATGGACAAGATTAATGTGCTCATTGCTGATGACCACAAACTCATCCGGGAAACATGGAGCTACATTTTAAACAGCGATGAGCGCTTCAATGTGATCGCAGAATGCGGAGATTCCGAGCAGGCCGTTGAAATGGCTAAAGTTAAAAGACCTCATATCGTTTTAATGGACATCAACATGACACCTATTTCGGGTTTTGATGCCACTGAAAGAATCAGAAAGGTTGCCCCGGCATCAAGGATCATTGGTGTATCCATGCATTCGCAGCCCGCTTACGCAAAGAAAATGTTACAGATCGGCGCCCGCGGGTATGTTACTAAAAATTCTTCCAGGGAAGAAATGATCAAGGCAATCCTGGAAGTGCACAATGGTAATAAATACATCTGTGAAGAGATTAAAAATAATATCTCAGAGATGGTGCTGGAAGAAAATAAGGATGTTCCGAATGTAAATGCGCTTACTGACCGCGAGATCCAGATCATCAACCTGATCAAGGAAGGATTAAGTTCAAAAGAGATCGCCTCTACACTGAATATTTCATTGAAGACCGTGGAAGTTCACCGCCATAATGTGTTAAAGAAACTGAAGCTCAAGAACTCGGCATCGTTGGTGAATTTTATCAATAATACGGCTTCTTATACTGTATAAGGATCTTTTAAACGGTTGTTTATTTAGTGTAAACCCTTAGAATGATATTCAGATTTCGTGTATATATGGATTTTTTAAATACTCAATAGGTTTTTACTTATAATAATTGAGGAAATTTATTACAGAAATCAAAAA
>JAEWIW010000157.1 GCA_023386855.1 Bacteroidota bacterium
GTATCCATATCATAAGGAATTAGTGACGCTGAAATGAAATACTTTTCAAACCCTAGATCCTGCTACCCATATGGGTTTCCAACTCCTCTACCATTCCCTTGCTTCCAATAAATAATACAGAGCGTTCATGCAGGTGTTTGGGTATAACCTCTAAGATACGTTCTTTACCATTCGTAGCCTTTCCTCCAGCCACCTCGATGAGAAAAGCTAATGGATTGCATTCGTACATGAGCCTGAGCTTACCTGAAGGATATTCTGAAGAAGGAGGGTACATGAATATGCCCCCTTTTATCAGGTTGCGATGTACATCTGAAACAAGGCTTCCAATATAACGATGCGTGTATGGGCCGCCATTCCCTTTGTCTTTCCTTTGACAGGCGGTGATATATTGCTGAACGCCGTGTTCATATTGAAAAAAGTTTCCATGGTTCACAGAATAGATTTTTCCAAACTCAGGGCATTTCATATCAGGATGACTGAGGCAGAATTCACCAATTGAAGGATCAAGGGTAAATCCATTAACTCCCCTTCTTGAACCATACACCAACATAGTGGAAGATCCATATACAATATATCCTGCAGCCACCTGGTAAATTCCCTGTTGCAGGAAATCTTCTTTGGTGACCATTGACCCTACAGCACTTTTTCTCCTGTAAATACTGAAGATGGTGCCGATGGAAACATTAACATCGATATTTGAACTTCCATCAAGCGGATCAAAAAGACATACATATTTTGAATTACGGCTCACATCATCCTGGAAGGATATGAACTCATCCAACTCTTCACTGGCAATTCCTGCGCAACTTATTCCATGTCGTAATACACCAGTAAGCTGGTTATTGGCAAACTCATCAAGCTTCTTTACATCTTCTCCCTGTATATTCTGTGTACCCGTATCACCGAGTATATCTACAAGGCCGGCCTTATTTACTTCTACATTGATACGTTTAGCGGCAAGGCCGATGTCGCGCAGCAGACCACTGAGTTCTCCGGTCGCTTTAGGAAATTGTCTAAGTTGCTGAATAGTGAATTCATCCAGCGTTTGCACCTGGCGGTTAATATTATACATATGGCAAGCGTTAATAGTGGCCAAATGTAAGCATCTCATTCTTTATCTTTATCCGCAATAAAAGAGCATCATGAAAGTTTTCAAATTCGGTGGAGCGAGTGTTAATTCCTTGGATAGAATAAAAAATGTTGCAAAGATTATTGCAAGCCATCAAACAGAACCACTGGTAGTAGTGGTTTCGGCCATGGGCAAAACCACGAATGCACTGGAAAAAGTGGTTGAAGCATTTTTTGCAGGCGATCAGCAACAGGCCCTTTCTCTTTTTGAAGGCATCAAAAAAACGCACCTTAATACTTCGAAATACCTGCTGGTAAAGGAATTCAACCCGGCATACGAAAAGCTTATCAACTATTTTACAGAGGTGGAATGGTTGCTTCACGATGAACCGGTAAGGAATTTCGATTATTATTACGACCAGGTAGTATGCGTGGGAGAATTACTTTCCACTACCATTGTTGAAGCTTATTTAAGAGAGGAAGGATTGCAAAGCACGCTGGTGGATATTCGCGATGTATTCAGGACCGATGATAATTTCAGGGATGCAGCGGTAGACTGGGATTATACTTCCCATAAAGTGGATGAAATCATCGGGCCCCTTCTTCAACAAAACAGGATCATTATTACCCAGGGCTTTATTGGAGCAACAGATGAGAATGAAAGTACCACGCTTGGGCGTGAAGGAAGTGATTATACCGCCGCCATCCTGGCCAATATCCTTGATGCGGAAAGCCTCAGTATATGGAAAGATGTTGAAGGAGTAATGAATGCCGACCCCAAAGCCTTTCCTGGAGCGACTTTGATCAGCGAACTGAATTATGCTGAAGTTATTGAAATGGCCTATTATGGCGCCCAGGTGATCCATCCAAAAACCATCAAGCCTTTACGGAATAAATCCATTCCCTTACTGGTAAAATGTTTCCTTGATCCTTCTCTCCCCGGAACTATTATCCATAATAAAACGGTGAAGAACCTCCCTCCAATCTTAGTGGTAAAAGAGAACCAGGTATTGATGAATTTAACAACGCTTGATTTCTCCTTTGTATCGGGTGAACCAATGGCTGCATTATACCGGCTGCTGGCGGAAACAAGGATCAAACCCAACCTGGTACAAACAGGTGCTGTTCATATTTCGATATGCCTCGATGATCAACCTGAAAGAATAGAAAAGATAGCGCTTGGTGCTTCAAGCCTTTTTGAAGTGATGATAGAAAAGGAATTGACTTTAATGACCGTGAGGCATTTTACAGAAGATGTTCTCAAAGAGTTCCTGGCAGGAAAAAAAATCGAGATCCTTCAACAGGGGGGGAATACTATGCAGGTGTTATACCGGTCGGAAAAATAACGGAGATGTGATACCTATAGTTCTACAGCCTGTTTAAAACTGGATAAAATAAAAAAGCAACCTGCATATACTGATGCAGGTTGCTGAAATCTTTTTTTAATTAGAGTATTAATGCAAGTAATACGATGATTCCCCAAACGGCAAATCCAAACCATGACCATTTAATCACTGCCTGGTCCCCGATAAGATAGGCAATCAATACACCAATGACACCTAACAGCAAACCGAGGATAAAACCTCCGATGCTGAAATCAGTGGTGTCAATTCCCTGGGCAAAGCTCATTACCTGGAGATCCTTATTCTTTTTGGCCAGTTTTTTTACCCTGGCCTGTGCCATTTTCAGCGAGATCTTTTGTGAGAGGGTCAGCTTTTTTCCTGTTAACTCCGCGTATTTTTTGGGTGTTAAGGAAAGAAAATCCTGTACCGTCATGCTGGCAAATGGAGACGGCTTTGGTTCCGCAACTGTAGAATTATTTCCTGATGGAACAGTCATTAACGAAACATAGGCCTGTGACGATTGACTGGCTAGCATTAGAAAAGAGGCGAATAAAGCGAATAGTAGAGACCTTTTCATAATCCGGGGGATTTGGTTAAAGAATGGTTATCTGAATATATGTTAAAAAATTCAGAAAAAATTATGCCATCGATAGGTCAATAACTGCTGGATCTTAATCCAAAGAAGGATAGAAGTGATCCATGTTACAATGAGTGCTAATGAATTTATTGCTGCAGGTAGGAATATAGTGCCCTCTTAAAAAAAATGGCCGCCCTGGGGCAGCCATTTCAATATAACATCACGAATTTATTTAACTTCTTCGAACTCAGCATCGGTAACATTTTCATTACCATCCGAAGGCCCACCACCCTGTTGCTGTTGCTGGCCATCACCTGCACCAGCAGGGCCACCGGAAGCCTGTGTTGCCTTGTAGATTTCCTCGGAAGCCGCGGTCCAGGCGGTATTCATTTCCGTCAAGGCCGTATCAATTGCTCCAAGATCCTGGCTCTTATGCGCATTCCTGAGCTTCTCAAGTGCTGATTCAATCGGCGCTTTTTTATCCGCAGGAATCTTATCGCCATATTCTTTCAACTGCTTTTCAGTCTGGAATATTAAACTATCGGCCTGGTTGATCTTTTCCACTTTCTCCCTTGCAAGCTTATCTTCTGATTCATTGGCCTTGGCCTCATTCTTCATTTTTTCTATCTCGTCTTTTGTCAAACCACTTCCTGCCTCAATCCTGATCTTCTGTTCTTTTCCTGTTCCCTTATCCCTTGCTGTTACATGAAGGATACCGTTGGCATCAATATCAAAGATCACTTCGATCTGGGGAACACCTCTCGGAGCTGGTGGAATACC
>JAEWIW010000192.1 GCA_023386855.1 Bacteroidota bacterium
TTTCACTCCTGACCTGTTCCCAGATGCGGTTGAATTCCGCCTGCTGTTCAATCACTATTTCCTGGATATCGTCGAGGATCCGGGCCGGCCGGTCTTCGAGGTGCATATTTTTGATCTTATGCCCGTAATCCACCATTCTTTTCAGGGTGGCTACACGTACCCTGAAAAATTCATCCAGGTTATTGGAAAAGATGCCCAGGAATTTAACCCGTTCTCGAAGAGGGACGGTATTGTCGGCGGCCTCCTGTAATACCCTTGCATTAAAGGAAAGCCAGCTTATATCGCGGGGAATGGTCTTTGTCTTAGTTTCTGTCATAAGGTTTTGCTTCTTGCAGCTTCAAAATTCCGGAATGTTCCTGAAAGATAAGTGATTACTTTTATGGGACGGGAGCATAAAATGAAGCAACCTGCAAAAAAAGGATAAAACTTTTTTGCAGTTTCAATGGTTTTACCGACCTTCGCCGTCCAAAAATTTTTGAACTCATGGCAAGAGTATGTCAGGTTACAGGTAAAGTTCCAATCACAGGAAATACAGTTTCGCACTCAAATATTAAGACCAAACGCAGGTTCTTACCCAATTTGCAGACCAAAAAATTTTACCTGGCTGAAGAAGACAAGTGGATTACATTGAAGCTTTCTACCGAAGGTATCCGTACAATCAACAAAAGGGGATTGTATGCAGTGGTTAAAGAACTGAGAGCCCAGGGCGAGAAGATCTAAGTGATTGATCCGTAACATTATCTAATAACAAACAACTTTTCATACAATGGCAAAGAAAGGTAACAGGGTGCAGGTGATCATGGAATGTACCGAACATAAGAACAGCGGTCTTCCAGGAACAAGCCGTTATATCACCACCAAGAACAAAAAGAACACTCCTGAGCGCATGGAGCTGAAGAAGTACAATCCCATCATGAAGAAGGTGACTGTACACAAAGAGATCAAATAATTAGAACGATAACATTTCAAATCATATATCATGGCAAAAGCAGCTAAAACCGCGATCAAGACTAAAGACCAGAAGGCAGCAGCAGAAGCTAAGAACTGGACTAAAGTGATCCGTGCCGTTCGTAGCCCCAAGACCGGAGCCTATACTTTTAAGGAAGCCATCGTGCACAAGGAGAAAGTAAAGGAATACCTGGCCCAAAAATAATTTGGTTAGTTTGTACTACTATTAAAGCTGTTCTTTGTCAGGGAACAGCTTTTTGTATTTCTGTCAAAAAATATCATCATGGGATTTTTCGGAAAATTGTTCGGCACAAAAGAAAAGGAAACACTCGACCAGGGATTACAAAAAACAAAAGAAGGTTTTCTGTCCAAAATTACCAAGGCGGTAGCAGGGAAAAGCACCGTGGATGAAGAGGTACTTGACGAACTGGAAGAAGCCCTGATCACGGCAGATGTAGGGCTGGATACCACTGTACAGATCATTGACCGCATCGAAGCCAGGGTGGCAAGAGATAAATACATGGGTACCGGTGAACTCAACCAGATACTGCAGGAGGAAATCGAAGCCATGCTTACCGACCCGGTTGGGGTGATCAATTATAATTTTGAAAGCGAACTGCCGAAGAAACCTTTTATCATGCTGGTGGTAGGCGTTAATGGAGTGGGGAAGACCACCACCATTGGTAAACTCGCCTATAATTTTAAGAAAGCCGGGAAATCAGTATTGCTGGGTGCGGCCGATACTTTTCGTGCTGCAGCGGTAGATCAATTGACTGTTTGGAGTGAAAGAGTGGGTGTTCCGATCGTTAAACAGCCGATGGGATCAGACCCTGCATCCGTAGCTTTTGATACCGTTCAAAGTGGTATTTCCAGGGGTTCCGATGTGGTGATCATTGATACGGCCGGAAGGCTTCATAATAAAGCCCACCTGATGGAAGAACTGAGCAAGATTAAAAGGGTGATCCAGAAACATATACCTGATGCTCCCCACGAAGTGATGCTGGTGCTGGATGGTTCCACCGGCCAGAATGCCCTTGAACAAGCCCGTCATTTCACTGCAGCTACGGATGTAACTTCACTGACTATTACCAAGCTCGATGGAACAGCTAAAGGTGGTGTGGTGCTGGCTATTGCCAACCAGTTTAAGATACCGGTACGCTTTATCGGTGTGGGTGAGAAAATGGAAGACCTGCTGGTGTTCGACAAGCACGAATTCGTGGATTCTTTATTTAGCCTGAAATAGACCCCGTGGCACGGGGGCGTGCCACGGGGTAGGAAAAACTTTAATGAAAGGCGAATCTTACCCCTACACCGCCCCAACTCCTGAAGTCGGCCCTGCTGATAAAGGTAAAAGAAGGCTGCCAGTCGATGCTGAGGTTGATCGGCGCACCCTTGATCTTGTAATCCAGTCCTAATACACCGTCAACTCCAAGGTCCACTCCATTGTCCCTGTCGTAACGATACTTCCAGTCATCATCATAAAAGCCGATATGGGCTCCAGGACCGATATACCATTTCAGGCCAGGCGCTCCATTGATGTCACCATGAAATTCATAGAGGCCAGTAAAACGGAAACCATAGTTCCAGAAATACGCGATCCCTTCCAGTGCCACATCATCTTTAATAAAATGTTTCACCGTGATTCCCCCGGGCCATACTTTCACCCCAGCGGCTGTGGTGTATTCTGATCCCGTTGCCTGTCCAAAAGCAATGGCTGATGTCATCATCATTACCGTCAATGCAATGCATAATTTTTTCATCGTTCGATTCGTTTTACGCCGCAAAGATGGGGTAATTCGCCAAAACTTTAAGGGTAATTTCGTATAGCTTTAACGCTTCTTTCAACAAATTCAACCCTTCCTTTCCTATTTCCCTGCCCATTATGCTACCTTTGCAGGCTCATGAAAACAAGAACACTCAAAAAGGATAAGGTCAATATCATCACCCTGGGATGCAGTAAAAACATGGTGGATAGTGAAGTGCTCAGTGGCCAGCTGCTGGCCAATGATATTGAAGTGGTCCATGAGAACCGCAAACTTGATCATAATATTGTTATCGTTAATACCTGCGGATTTATTGATAAGGCCAAGGAAGAATCCATCAATACCATTCTTGACCAGGTGGAGCTTAAACGGAGGGGAAAGCTTGATAAAGTTTATGTTACCGGCTGCCTCAGTGAAAGATACAGGAACAACCTAGAAACGGAGATCCCTGAAGTGGATGCCTATTACGGAACAATGGAGCTTCCACTGGTACTTAAAGCCTTTGAGGCTGATTATAAAGCTGAACTTGTTGGTGAAAGACTGCTGGCCACTCCAAGGCACTATGCCTACCTGAAAATTGCTGAAGGTTGTAACCGGACCTGTAGTTTTTGCGCCATTCCCCTGATGCGTGGTGCGCATACCAGCAAGAGTATTGAACAGGTTGTGCAGGAAGCGGAATCACTGGTGAGAAAAGGCGTTAAGGAAGTAATGCTCATTGCACAGGAGCTGACTTATTATGGCCTCGACCTTTACAAAAAAAGAATGCTTCCCGACCTGCTCAACAGGCTGGCCGATATACCAGGACTTGAATGGATCCGTCTTCATTATGCCTACCCTTCAAAATTTCCAATCGAAATTCTTGACGTGATGCGCCAGCGCGATAATATCTGCAATTACCTCGATATGCCGCTGCAGCATGCCAGTGATAACATGCTTAAAGCGATGCGCAGGCAGATCACCCAGCAGGAAATGAATGAGCTGATTCATCGCATCCGGGAAACCGTTCCTGGCATCTGCCTGAGAACAACCCTGATTGCAGGATTCCCCGGTGAAACCAGGAATGATATAGAAGAAATGAAAAGATTTCTCCAGATGCACCGGTTCGACAGGATGGGGATCTTCACTTACTCACACGAAGAGGGCACATCTGCTTTTGAATTACAGGATGAATTAACACAGGAAGAAAAGGAAAGCAGGGCACAGGAAGTAATGGAAGTGCAGCAGGAAATCAGCCTTGAAATCAACCAGCAAAAAGTAGGTAAGACCTTTAAGGTATTAATCGATAAGAAAGAAGCGGGAAGATACCTGGGAAGAACGGAATTTGACAGCGTGGAAGTGGATAACGAAGTAATCATTTCCACTCCTGGAAAACTGAAGATCGGTGAATTCGTAAATGTTAGGATCACTAAAGCATATGACTATGATCT
>JAEWIW010000229.1 GCA_023386855.1 Bacteroidota bacterium
CCTTTGAGCGATTCATAAAATCCAATTGGATGCTGGCTTTTATCAATATTCTGGTAAAATTGCATTAAAACAAATCCAAGGATGTTCTGATCGGATGGAAGATTTTCTGACTTCAGGAAATTTGTTCTTGCTGCATCTGCTGCATTAACTGCTTTTTGAATGGCTGCAGAGGATCCATCTTTTACAATGGCATTTTCTACTTGCTGAAGACTTCCTGCAAAGCGCATCAATGGTGAGCCCATAATACCTTCGTTGAAATATACCTGGTGCTTCAGGTAAGTATCATATTTCTCATAAGCAGATTTCCAATCGGAAAAAATGTTTTCGTATTCAGGTTTTCCTTTCGCCCAGTTAATGAATTTTTTTTCAAAAGCAGCTTTTTGTCCTTCAACATCATACTTCAGCAACTGCTTTCTTTCCCCATCATAAAATTTCCAATAGTTGGCAATTCCCGCATAATCACTCGCCAGTTTAAGCCTGGTTTCGGGATCCTTTACCATTTCCTGCATCATATACTTTAACCGCTGGTCCCGAAGCCCAACGATGGCAGGATTGAGGGTTTCGGTTTTTTCCTTAACGCCATAGGAGGTTTCGTAACGGTTGGTACTTCCGGGGTATCCAAAGATCATTGCATAATCACCATCTTTCACTCCTTTGATAGAAACAGGCAGGTAGTGCTTTGGTTTATAGGGTACATTGTCTTCCGCATAATCAGCAGGCTTCCCATCCTTACTCATATAAACCCTGAATACAGAAAAATCTCCTGTATGACGAGGCCATTCCCAGTTGTCGGTGTCGCCGCCATATTTACCTATACTTTCGGGAGGAGCACCAACCAACCTGATATCGGTGTAACGCTGGTAAGTGAACAGGAGGTACTGGTTGCCTTTGAAGAAGGAATAGGATCTTGCATAAATATTATTGGAAGGATCTGATTTTTGCGCATTGATGGCATTTGCTGAAGCGTTCAGTTTTACTGCACGCTCCTGGCCCATCAGCCCTTTAACTGAATCCATCAGTTGAGGAGTGATGTCTTCGATCTTCAACAGGAATTCTGCATACAATCCTTCAGAAGGGATCTCTTCTTTTTTTGAAAGCGCATAGAAGCCGTTTTTCAGGTAATTTTTTTCCACGCTGCTGGCATCCGCGATAGCATCATAACCACAGTGGTGGTTGGTAAAGATCAGTCCCTGGCTGCTGACGATCTCACCAGTACAAAATCCTCCGAAGATGATGATGGCATCTTTGATGGAGGCTTTGTTCATGCTGTACAATTGTTCTTTTGTAAGTTTAAGGCCGCGCTTCACCATGTCGTTATAGGTTTGCTGGCCAATGAGAATAGGTACCCACATCCCTTCATCCGCCACAGAACGAAGTGATGATAGGACGATGATCAGTCCTAATAATATTCTTTTCATAAAGCTTATTTTGTAAGCATTAAAATTACTCATATTAATATACCTCTTATTAATTTTAATCTTTAAACAACATGATCATGATCATAACAACAACGCCGAATATTGAAGGACGTCCCATTACGCAATACCTTGGAGTAGTAACTGCGCAAACCATCATCGGGGCAAATATTTTCAAGGATATCCTTGGAGGATTGCGCGACATATTTGGAGGAAGAAGTAGTACTTATGAAAAAGTAATGGATGAAGCCAAGACCTATGCCATGAATGAGTTGATAGAGAAAGCAAAATCATTGGGTGCAAATGCAGTGGTAGGAATTGACCTCGATTATGAAACCATTGGAGCCAATGCAAGTATGCTGATGGTTAGTGTAAGCGGAACGGCTGTGACGATTTAAGAAGAAAGGACCGGCAAGAAGGGACCGAGGACCGGCAAGAAAGGACCGAGGACCGGGGACCGGGGACCGGCTGCTCGATCGGCCGTCCCAAGGGCTGAAGGCCCGTGGTACGGCCTAGGACAAAATAGAAAAAGGACCGAGGACCGAGGACCGTGGACCGCAAGAAAACCAGTGATTAGTGATCAGTGACTAGTGACTAGTGATAAGTTGAAAACAAAATAAAAAACCACCATACCTGGTTTTAGCCGGGTAGGTGGTTTTTATTACGCGTGGTATTAGTCTACTTTCTTGATCACAACTTCTTCCACCACTTTAGTGTTGGTGTCGATCACAAATGTTTCAGATTTATTTGTTTTGATATTCCTGAGAATGAATACAAATGATTCATCTGTAGTTCTTGGAATACGGAAATTCTTTTCGAATTTTTCTTCCTTGTAAGTTTCCTGGAATAATACTGGACCATTCTTTTCTTTTACAGTTACCAGGTATTTATCACCTGCTGCATTGTTGAATTTTACCTGGAAGAAATTGCTGTCGAAAGTCTTACCCAAAAGTTTGATCACGGGTTCTTCTTTGATAGGATCGCCATTGGAAGCGAAGCTGCTTACTGAAGTGGCTACCAGCAATGCTGCCAAAATCAGTTTTGTTGAAAACCTTGTCATTGTGTGTTTCATGGTGCGCAAATTGTGCCTTTTCATTTCTTTAATTTTTAAATGAATGAATACTGGCAGCTAATCGAGTATGGTAGTTGATGTAATCAGGACCTGGTCCTAAGAAACTTTATGGGAAGTATCGTTGGTGTGTTTCGGGTGCAAAAGTAAAACACAAATAGTTAACAACAAACATTAATACAACATGATGCTGTTAAAACCTGCGCCTGAACTGATAAATGTAATGGATACACTTATTAATCGTTAAGTGCTTTCCACAATGCGTCTTTTAATTCTGTTAATCCCTGGCCTCTCAGTGAAGAAATAAAAAGGCATGGAATATTTGAAGGAAGTTCTTTGCGGATTGCATCTTTCAATTCTTCATCCAGCATATCCGCTTTACTGATCCCTATGATCATTTCCTTATTCAATAATTCGGGGTTATATTCTTCAAGTTCTTTCAACAGGATCTCGTATTCCTTCCTGTGATCATTGCTATCGGCGGGTATCAGCATCAATAGAACAGGGTTGCGTTCTATATGCCGGAGGAACCTGTGTCCAAGTCCTTTTCCTTCCGCTGCTCCTTCAATGATCCCCGGAAGGTCTGCAACGCAAAAGCTTCTATTATCACGATACTCAACCATGCCAAGCTGAGGAGTTAGTGTAGTAAATGCATAGTCAGCGATCTTTGGTTTTGCTGCAGTGATCACTGAAAGCAGGGTTGATTTACCGGCATTGGGAAAGCCCACCAATCCTACATCTGCAAGTACTTTTAGTTCCAGCACTTTCCATCCTTCAACACCAGGTTCACCTGGTTGAGCATGTTCCGGTGCCTGGTTGGTAGCAGTGGCAAACCGGGCATTACCCAATCCTCCTTTACCGCCTTTAAGCCATACCACTTCCTGTCCATCTTCCAGGATCTCAACTTCCTTCTCTCCATTTTCTTCATCCCTTGCAATGGTACCTAATGGAACTTCAATGATCACATCCTTACCGCTTCTTCCGGTACAATTGTTTCCTGATCCTCCTTCTCCATTCTCCGCATGAACATTCTTATAATA
>JAEWIW010000296.1 GCA_023386855.1 Bacteroidota bacterium
CTCAGCTTTGTAGTGAGTTCTTCTCTTCGCACCCCTTTGCTGGGAGTGTCTTCTCTTGGGATTTGGCATAAGTCAGAATTTGTGACCCTAATTAAATCAGTTATCTAAATCTTTAAATTTCTCTAATCCTTTCCAGACGGGGTTATCCGGCCGGTTATTTTGTGCATCCAGTTTGTCGAGCATCGCCAGCACTTCCTTGTTACAGTAGGGGCCGCCAATCTCATCAGGCTTACACATGCGTTGCATCGGGATACTGAGGTTGATGAATTCATAGATCCAGTCGGAAACATTAATATGACTTTCGCCCCTGGAGATATAATAAACATCAGGATCCTCTTCGGTATCATTCATTTGACCAGGATCTTCAACCATCTTTACAACGATATTGAACTCGTCCCAAAGGTCGAGTGGCAGATCGTTTCCACAACGGTCGCAGGCAACCTCGATCTTTCCACCCACTTCAAATTTCAACATCATGAAACCACTCTTTTTATCGAGGGTCAGTCGAACATGGGCTTTCGCATTCCGGAAATCCTGCTGCTGGTAACTTGCAAAGAACTTGTCGTCGATCTCGTATTCAAACTCATGAATACCAGGCTTCAATCCCACAAACGCGATATCAAAATTTCGTCGGCTGTTCATGAGTTTCCCTTTTAAAGAGTTTGCAAAGGTAAGGGATTAAGTTTAATGGTGGAGAACAATTCTTGAAAAATCTTGTTATGAACCACCCGCTTTTAAAAAGCTGGCAGCTTTTTGTAAGGTCTTCTCCAAATCAATCCCTTTTTTCAAAACAGGTGTAAAGATATCACCCGTTTCCTTAAGCCGGTCAAATATGGTAAACATTGTGAAATCACTGATTTTTAGCCCTTTCTTTACTTCTTCCCAAAATAATGGTGTAGAAACTGTTGCCCCGGGCTTAGGCCGGAGAGAATAAGGGGCCGCAATGGTCTGGATGGTCCGGTTTTGAAGGTAATCGAGGTAGATCTTGTCCTTTCTTTTGGAGGGACTCCTTTCAAGGCTGGTAAAACCTGGAATACGGTCGTGTACCAGGGTTACCACCAGCTCTGCAAGTTGCCTCGACTGGTCATAATCGTATTTGGCGCCAAGTGGTATATAAATATGTATTCCCGTTGACCCTGAAGTTTTAGGATAGGAGGGAATGCCCAACCCGTCCAGCACTTCCCTGACTACCTGTGCAGCTTCAATTACCTTTTCAAATGAAATCTCCCCCGGGTCAAGATCGATAACACACCAGTCGGGATTCTCTGGCGATTCAACCCGGCTATGCCAGGGGTTCATTTCTATACAACCCAGGTTGGCGATATACAGCAGGCTGGCATGATCGGTACAAACATAGAATTCTTTTTTTTCTCCGTCCGACTCACTGGTGTATTCATAGGTCTCTACCCAGTCGGGTACTTTCCCTTTTACATTTTTCTGGTAAAAATTCTTACCATCAATGCCATCGGGATGGCGGTTAAGCGATTGTGGCCTGTTTTTCATATAGGGCAGCATGAATTCACCCATACGGTCATAATAATTCAGCATATCGCCCTTAGTGATCTTTTCCTTTTTCCAGTAAATCTTTGAAAGGTTGGTGAAAGTGATCTTCTTCTTGTTGATGGTCAATTCCACTTCTTTTAAGGAAGGATCAAACCGCCCTTTGGGATCCATTATTTTAGTTTTGGTGGAAGCTGATTTTTTGGTAGCTGCTTTCTTTGCCGGCTTTTTTGCAGCAGCTGCTGTTTTCTTTTGATTTTCCGCTGCTGATTCCTTTTGATTTGTAGCCGCTTTCTTTGCCGTTTTCTTTTCGGCAACTGTCTTTTGCTTACTATTTTCCGCTTCTATTTTTTCGCCCTCTTTCTTTGCTTCTTCTACCGGTACTTCTTTTTCGCGGCTCACTTCTTTTGCTTTTTTATCCTGCCTTAAGCCCATAAATATCGGGTGACGCATGGAGCCATCCCTGGTCCATTCCTGGAACTTCACTTCGCATACCAGTTCCGGTTTAACCCACC
Organism: Bacteroidota bacterium; assembly: GCA_023386855.1. Classification (GTDB taxonomy): domain Bacteria; phylum Bacteroidota; class Bacteroidia; order Chitinophagales; family Chitinophagaceae; genus Flavitalea. Next base: position 2,016 of record JAEWIW010000296.1, read on the forward strand.
TGGCGGGCATTTGCGTTTTTGGTTTTTTCTCAAATGGGCAGGTTTCTGTACCGATCTTCTCCAGTTTTTTATGCAGCTCCGCAAGGGATTTGTCATTGAATCCCGAACCCGTATGCCCGATATACTGCAGCTTCCCATTCTCGTAAATGCCAAGGATCAGCGATCCAAAATGTTTCCTGCCTCCGCGTCCCTCGGTATAACCCGCGATCACCGCTTCCTGGCGCTGGTTGGTTTTTATTTTGAGCCAGTTTTTGCTCCGATTATTGATAAGATATGTACTGTTTTTTTCTTTTGCCATAATACCTTCCAATCCCTTGGTTCCGGCTACCTCGAAGAAATCCTTTCCCCTGCTTTCAATATGATCACTGTATTTGATGGCATCATGTTGCGGTAAGATTTGTTGAAGCAGTTCCTTTCTTTCCAGCAATGGAAGTTCTGTAACACTGTATCCTTCAAGCCATACCAGGTCGAATACATAATAGACCAGTGTGCCTTCACCAGTTTTTTGCCAGGCCTGTAATTGCTGGAAATCCACATCTCCTTTATCGTTAAGGGCAATGATCTCTCCATCCAGTATGACATTGTATTCAACTGCTTTTAAAGCATCGGTAATGGGTTTGAATTTTGTGTTGAAGGATAAAAGATTCCTTGAGTACAAAGAAACAGCTCCTCCTTTAATATTGGCGATGGCCCTGTAACCATCCCACTTTACTTCAAATATCCAGTTGTCATCATCAAACGGTTCATCTGTTAGTGTCGCAAGCATTGGCTTGATGGAAGCCGGCATCGCCTGCTTTTTCCCTTTTTTCTTCAGTATGGCAATGAGGTCTTTTTTACTTTTCCCTTCTGCATTTTGTATTTCGTCTGTTGTATTTCGTATTTCGTTTTTTGTTTTTTGTCTTTCCTTTTTTGTATTTTGTATTTCGTTTTTCGTATTTCCTTTTCCGTTTTCTTTCTTCCTATTGCTTTCCCATTCATTATTACTGGTTGCTTTCACTTCCTCGAGGGTTTTGCCCGATTGAACCGAACGATCCTCTTTAGTGATATCTTTTTTGGTAGCATATTCATCTTTGACCTTGATGAGCAGCCAGCCATTCTCCATGTCTTCGCGGTGACTTTTCACCAATACAAATTCTCCCTTCAATTTCTGCCCGTTCATTATTATATGGAGGTTGCCCTGGTGTAATTGGGCAAGTAATCCCTTTTCTCCTTTTTGCCCGGGGAGTTCCTTAGCCAGCTCATAGGTTCCTTCATCCCATACGATAACGGTTCCTGCGCCATAGTTGCCTTTGGGAATGATGCCTTCAAAATCCCTGTAATCATAAGGATGGTCTTCCACCATCATGGCCAGGCGCTTATCGGAAGGATTCATGGAAGGGCCCTTGGGAACCGCCCAGCTTTTCAACACACCCTCCATTTCCAGCCTGAAATCATAATGAAGATGCGATGCGTGGTGTTTCTGAACCACAAAACGAAGCTTGCCCTTTGCTTTATGAACCTTGCCTTTGGGTTCCGGTGTTTGGTCGAACGACCTCTTCTCCTTGTATTTTGTTAGTCCCATAAGTTTAAAAATTAAAAACTTATGCCAGTACATGTTTAAAACAGGCCACCATGGTGATCAGTGAGGTGAAGGAATGAGGCAGCTTACCACAATTTTCATTCTTCTATCCCTTTATCTGCCGCTTATCCGTTTCAAATGCCAGTTGCCACTAAATAAAAATTTACCTGTAACAAAAAAATGTCGGCCCTCGTCAGATATCCCAAACAACCAAAAACATTAAAACCTTATAAAATGAAAAAGTCAATCTTCACCATCGCACTCACACTCTTCATTGGATTGAGCAGTGTATTCGCCGGTAATACCGAAGGCGTTAACCAGAAAGTAATGAATGTATTCAAGAAAGATTTTACCACGGCAACCGATGTTAAGTGGGAGATCACGAAGGACTATTATAAAGTTACTTTTAAAAATGTTGACCAGGTAATGTATGCCTATTATAATGTGGATGGTACAAGGCTTTCCGTGATCAGGAATATTCGTTCCAGCGACCTGCCCCTGAAAGCACAGGAAGGAATGAAAAAATTCCAGGAAGGCCATTGGATCACCGACCTGTTCGAATACAATTCCAATGATGAATCAGGATATTTTGCAACACTTGAAAACGCTGATGAAAAACTGGTGATAAGGTCATCTGAAGGTTCAGCCTGGATGCTGTATTCAAAAGAACAAAAACAATAATGATCTCAAATTATTCCTAAGCCTTAACCTAGACCCAACAAAAAAGGTCCCTTTGCCGGGACCTTTTTATTTTACTGCTATTACAGTGGATTTGTAATTTTCAGCTATTCAGTTAATGCCTGTCTTTGTTTTTTGATTTTCCTTCGCTTTGCACATTTTTCTCGTTGTGCGTTACGTCCTGCCCCTTGAAATCCTGTTCTTCATTTTTCCTGCTGTCGAGGTTATCACGGATCTCAGGTCTTTGCTTTTGTGATTGCTGTTGTTTATTCTGTTTGTTGGTTTGATTTCCTGATGTTTTCATAATGATGATTTTAATCATACTACCCAAAAAACAATACCAGTTATTAATGTTCAATCAATGATCCTGGAATCGGTCACAAGTTGTGGAACGATGAAGAAAGAATTTCACAGCCTGGATTTGTCTTATTGTTGTTACTTATTTTCCTATGGAATTCCTTGCTCAAATGATGGAAAAAAAACTGGTATGAAAATGAAGATCTAATAAGAAAATGGACTGTTATGACCATCTCAAAATTCAATAAACTCGGTAGCGAAGAGCAGGTTACCGAAGTATGGAAAAATGGAAAAATTGTAGCTTCCCGAATTGAAGGATTTTACAAATACCTGCTATTACAGATCTATTCATTTTATGTAGAACTGCGTTATGATTCCAGGATGCAGGCCCTGGATTTTGAGACTCATACGGTCAGCTCCAGGAAGGTTGATAAATACCTTGAAAAGATCAATCTTCAATATCTTCTTCCTGAGGCGGATTATGAATAATATCAGCAGTATTGGTGGTAAAACGATTTAGCACTAAATTAGATTTTCGTTCATTACCCTGAATCCAATAATGTGCTGTTGTTCCGCCATATAAAATTATGCTGTTTAATTCTTGTTTCACTATGCTGGTGGATCCCCCTGTCTGCACAATTATGCACCGGTAGCCTGGGCGACCCGGTAGTGAACATTACTTTCGGAAGTGGGACCAATCCCGGCAAACCCATCAGTTCAACCCTTACCAGTTATACCTTCCAGGGCAGTGATTGCCCTGGAGATGGATATTATACTATCCTGAACCGTACCCTTGACTGTTTTGGTTCCACCTGGCATAACCTGGCGCAGGATCATACCGGCGACAAGAATGGTTATTTCATGCTTGTGAACGCTTCTTTTCAGCCCAGTGATTTTTATATTGAAAGAGTAGATGGACTTTGTTCCAATACCACATTTGAATTTTCTGCCTGGCTGATGAATATGATGAAGCCGGTGAACAGTATCAAGCCGGATATCACTTTTCGTATTGAAAAACTGAATGGCGAGGTGCTAAAAAGTTATAATACAGGTGAACTGCCTGTTAACGCCAACCCTGAATGGAAACAATATGGATTTTATTTCACCACCCCTCCAGGCGTTTCCAGCGTGGTGATCCGTATGCGGAATAATGCACCGGGCGGGTATGGTAACGATCTTTGCCTCGATGATATCCAGTTCCGCCCCTGTGGTGCAAAACTGGAAGCTTCCATAGGATCGTCGGGTGAAACGGAACGCTCCTTCTGTGAGGGTATCTCTTCATCCCTTACGCTTTCTTCCAAAATTTCTGAAGGATATAATAATCCTGCTTTCCAATGGCAGCGAAACCTGGATGATGCAGGCTGGATCGATTTAGCTGGCGAGCGTGGCGGAACGCTAGATGTTTCAGTGCGCGATAAAGGCAAATACCAGTATAGGGTAATGGTGGCAGAAGAATCAAACATGTCGATTCTGAATTGCAGGGTAGCATCCAACCCCGTAACGCTGTTGGTACATGAAAACCCCGGCATTGTGATGGAAAGCCAGGACGAAGTATGTGAAGGATCACCGCTTCAAATTAATGCCAGTGTTGATTTTAAAAGCTACACTCAATGGACGGTAACATGGATGCAGCCATCCGGCACCATCAGTTCTTCAAGCCCCGTTCCCAATGGAAATAATGGTACTATAGATTTTGTAATTGACCGTTCCAGGTTAACAGATGAGGGCAATTACTTACTAACGGCTTCCAATGAAACCGGTTGCTTTAGCAAGGCCACCATTGCAATGAAAGTTTTACCAAAACCTAAGGTGAACATCACTGCATCGCCTTTGTGGTGTACGGGTAACGAGGCGACCTTAAACGCCAATACATCTATACCTGCCCCAGCCACCATTACTGCCTGGTCGTGGAACCTGGATAATGGCCAGCAATCGGATCTTCCAACGGTAAAAACCACGTACACAACGGGCCAGTACAGTCCAACTGTATTTGTTACCGCCTCCAATGGCTGCATGAGCGATACGGTTAAAAATGTAATTACTGTTCATCCTAAGCCGAAGGTCAACTTCGGTTTGCCGGAAGTATGCCTTTCAGATCCATTTGCTCAATTCACGGATTCCTCTTCTATCATAGATAATTCTGAAACCTATTTTCAATATCGCTGGACCTTCAACGATCCAGCTGCAACGCCCGGTAATCCCGATGTATCCTCTTTACAACATCCCAGGCATCGTTACAGTTCTACCGGTATCTACCCGGTTAGGCTGGAAGTGACCTCCGGCGCAGGTTGTAACAGTGATACCACCATTCCATTTACTGTCAATGGTTCGGTACCTAAGGCTGGATTTGATTTGGATAACAGCCTTCTTTTATGCAGTGATGCACCAGTGAAAATTCTAGACAGGTCATCTGTTGATTTTGGATCCATTACGAGGGTTGAAGTGTTCTGGGATTATGCAAATGATCCGCTTGCTACGACTAAGGATGAAGAACCCTTTATGGGTAAATCATTCACGCATGTTTATGGCAATAATATAAAAACCGATGGGCAGGATCTCCGGATCCGTTATGTTGCTTATTCAGGGATCAATTGCGTAAGTGAAACTGAACAAAGAATCGTGGTTTTTAAAAGCCCTGAGGTTATATTCAACGCATTGAATCCTGTTTGCGAAGAAGTGGAAGCATTCAGTGTGAACAGCGCCAGGGAAACCATGGGTGTAGCAGGTACAGGAGTGTTTACCGGTCCAGGAATAAGTTCTACAGGTTTGTTTACGCCTTCTGTTGCCGGTGAAGGATCGCATGAATTGGCGTACCGGTTTATAAGTGATAAGGGTTGTGCAGATACTGCATGGCAAAATATTGTAGTATACCCTCAACCTCTTGTCAATGCAGGTCCCGACCGTACGCTTATCATTGGTGGAGTGATCACGCTTGAAGCAAGGGCAACCGGTGAAGGATTAAAGTACCGCTGGTCGCCGGAAGAAAGGATCAATGATCCACTGCAACTTCAGCCGCTGGTTTCTCCCATTAAAGAAACGCAGTACCGCCTCGATGTGGAATCTGCCATGGGGTGTAAGAACAGTGATGAGGTGATGGTTAAAGTGTTTGAATACCTTGTCATCCCCAACGCATTTACACCTAATAATGATGGTAAGAATGATACATGGAAAATACCTTACCTGGGATCATACCCCGACTTTGAAGTGAAGGTTTTCAATCGTTATGGCCAACTGGTTTATCGTTCACAGAAAGGTATGGTGAACTGGGATGGCAGGGTGAATGGAAAAGAAGCGCCAACGGGCACCTATGTTTATGTGCTCGACCGTAAAAGTTTTGGCGAGCCGGTAAAAGGAAGCTTCCAGCTGATACGCTAGTATGAAGCTTTTTGCTTAATCGTTTAACCCCAGGTTCTGCATAAAATCATTGGTAAATACTTTCCTGGTTTCTTCATCCAATAAGTTTTGCCTGCATGCTTTCCATTTATTGATAGTATCTGCACCATACATTCTTACCAGTCTTTCTGCCGTTAAAAAGAAGTTGATCTTACCCCAATGAAGCGTAAAAGGAATACCTTCTTCTTCAAGTTTTTCCCAAACGGCCCTGAAGAATTCCCTCGATAAATTGGATTCCACTCCATCCATTTCACAGACCGCTGTTTTCGGAAAATGGGTAAAGCCAAGAAGTGCCTGTGTACCTTTTACAAAACGAAAAGCAATGGCTCCTGCAAAAGGTTTTGATGCATTAATGGCTAAGATGATATCCAGCACCCTTGAACAAAATTCGGATGGTATGGCAAATGCAGCGCTGGCGGCCTTTCCACGGAAACGGGTGTTCCTGAAGTTTTCTCCAAGTGTTGCGATGGTGGGAGGGCCGGGTTGGAAGGCAAGTGGCAACATGGCATTGACCAGGCGGGGGATCAGTGCTGCCGACAAATTGTGGCCCAGCGTATCAAGGATGGTTTGCATCAGTCCAAGAGTATTGTCGCCATAAATAAAAGGCTTGGAGTCCTCAGGCTTATGTGGGTAATCAGGTCTATACGGTAGCTTATAAATAAATTTTGGAAACACTCCTTTTTGCGGGTTGCCTTCTTCAAAATCATGTGGGTTCACCAGCACTTCAAAATGATAGAGATCTTTGGTGGTATCCTCGGGTGGATAGGGAAGGATGGAAGCAATATGACTGACATCGGTTTCATTCATGGCAGCTTTAAAATTATCATCATAGACTACTTCCCCTGGTTTATGTTCTTCGACCAGGAACAGTGGTTCTGTTTCAAGAAGGACACCATGAATGAATCCAAAATTACCAAAGCTAACCACTGCCGCATTGAACATATCATCATCTGAAATGCGGGTTGCTCCAAGCCATTCGATCATTTGATCGGAGGCAACGGGATTACATGCTTTTTCCAGCCATACATGCGAATCCGGGCCATTGATGAGATGAAGTCCAACAATAGAATCATGAACAGCCCCCACTTTAAATGCAGAACCATGGGTTCCGGTTGCAGTAGCACCCACTATCGATTGACCATTACTTGCACCGCATGCTTTTAAGGAACGGCCTCCTTCACGCAGCTTTTCATGTATATGCAAAATGCTCATCCCGCACTGCACTAAAAACAGGTCTGCGGAAGAGTGACCTGTGGAAAGATATTGCGGCGATACAAAAGAATCACGAAAGGAAAAGGATAATCTTAATGCCTTGGTATCTACCATGCCGCCATTGCAAACGGCTACTTCAGAAAAGGACCAACCGTTTCCCATGGCCCTGAGTTGAAGGCCGTGTTCAATGGCATAGCGGATCAGCCACATGAAATTTCGCGTGGTTGCCCTGTACTTATCTGTTGATGATCCACTTTGAGGTATATAT
>JAEWIW010000059.1 GCA_023386855.1 Bacteroidota bacterium
GGCATGGTCCTGATCACCAGTGGTAATGCAGGAGTAACAGGATTATTGATCTCTATTTCTGCATAAAAACCAATGCTGCCGGTGGTGGCACCCGGGGTAAATGATTTAAAGGAAAGGGCAGCCTGCAGGTACATCATCAATTCATCAACCGGTTCATCCGTTTCAATATCCCCGGTTAAATAATGCAGTTTACGGGATGGCCATATGGCTGCGGCAGCCGCTGCTCTTTGCGTATTACCAAGAGTCCTGTTAATGCCTAGTATATCAAAAAAAGTTATGGCCATGGTTTCATTTGTTATGGTCCTGGTGTAGGTTGGGGGTCATCAATGGTAGTGGGGTCAACAATCGTGTTATACATATCATCTCTCACACTCGTGAACCATCCCATGCCGATATTGGCCAGTGCATTCATCAACAGGTTGGAGTTGATGGAGAACTGCAGGTCAGTATCATCATTAAGATCAAACATATCTAATGGCATAAACCGGTTTCCACCCAGGAAATGTCGCCTGAACAATTCAAATGCGGCAATGGGATCCTGCAATAAGGTTTCGCCCATGGAGGGTGGAAGGTTCAACTGTTCAGCCCATATATCCGTTCTTAACATGCGTGCGGGATTATCGCGTGCCGCTTTTAATTGCTCCGGAACTGCGAATACGCCAATTTCACCATCACTATAAAATCCTCTTCGATTAATGTTGCCCGACCCGATATACACAAATACATCATCAACGATCATGTTCTTATCGTGAACAAAAATTCCCCTCAGTTGTGAACAGGTTACCGCGCTGCCTTTAGGATGTTCACGTGTTGTTGAACCCCAACGTAAATTTAGTCCTACTGGTCCGCGTATGACTTTCAATTTTACCACCGGGTGCCCATCGATCAGTTCACCTTCATCCGTTAACTGTGTTGCCAGCATGAGTTCACCATTGAGCCAGGCCCAGAATGGCAATGACTTTGGAAGTCTTGCCTTAGGCCCGATCTTGATGAATTCATCAAAAGCTGTAGCATTGGCCAGCAACATGCATCTTCCTTCATGCGTAAGTCTTCCGGGACTCGGCAGTATTGGTCTTCGAATAGGTGCACCGATCAATGCTCTCCTACCCCATTTTGCCTGCAGGCGTCGTACCACATCAGCCCTTCGTTCCTGCCCGAATGGGATATCGGCCAATGACATGATACCCGGACTTACAATGATCAATCGCTTGCAATGATCAGCTGCATCAAGCAATGCGTTGAGATATGCAGGCTCACCATTGGTAGTTTCATTAGGAACAAAATACTGGTCGGCCAGGTAGATGTATTCTCTTGCTTCGTTAATGCCACGTATTAAGTTATGGCCAATGGATACATCACCATTTTTTGCAAAAGGAAGCGCATGTTCAGCATTGGACTGGGCAGGATGAAATAATGTTCTTGCAACCTGTACAATATGTTTTGCATCGTTATTGACAGGAAGATCAGCAGCAAGAGGCGCATCAAAAATCCTTTCTAAGGTATCGGGATTGGATGGAAGCCCACGTTCATATTCATAACGTTCTTCCCATGACTTAAACACATCGCTTGCACCAGGTCCTGTTACCCTCGCATGTACATCATGGTAAGGCGAATTACCCTGTCGCCCGAAATTATCCCGGCGGTTACCATTCATATCCATTCCTCCTACATAAGCAACAAACTGGTTACCTTTTGTATCAAACTTATCTTCAGCCCTTTTAAACAGCTGGATCTTCTGGTGCCATGTATTTGTTCCATTGATGAAATCGGTAATGGTAACAGGGATTGGAGTGGGCACTGTAATGGGGTTGAACAAAGGATTATCTTCCTTCCTGCAGGGATGCACGGAACGAATCGCGATATGAGGTTTGATCTCATTAAATTTTGGAAACATCTCGCGGCTCTGGTCCATGGCATTTTCAAGCATGGTGTTCACATCATTGAGCAGCAAGGCGCCCAGTGGTGAAAGTATCTGCGCGCCCATCAACACTATCTTACCCGGTGCATCAGATTCCACTACACCGGTTACTGAAGCAATCAAAACAATATCGGTAAGCATCACTGCTAACAGTATCGCATTTTGTTGTGCAGCATTATCGAGATCACCGGGAACGGAAAAAAGTTTATTCACCAGCACACGCACATCGCTATTATTGTCGATAAGATGATTAACCAGTTTTGAATACGTAAATGGTTTTCCATCACCATCAAGCAGCTTATCATCCAGTACAAATTCCTTGAATCCCCAACCAGCAAAATGAGCCCCGGGCTTATCATTGTCTGCAGGAATGGAAGAAGGAATACAATGGATCATATCATCAGCAATAAGATGGAAAGCTTTGAATCCATCGGTCAGCGGTTCTACCCTGCTCCTGGTATGATAACGTTGCATGGCGGAACCTTCATTTGGAGTGGTGAACCAGTTGGCCAGTTCAAACAATTGCAGGTGGCCGCGTGTAAAGGATGAAGGAATGATCATCGCTTCACCAGGTTCAGTGCTTTGCTGTGTTTCATATAACGACATCACCGGCAGTGCAGAAGCCTCTCCTGGGGAGGGATTCCCCAGCCATTGCAAAGAGATCTGCTGACCAGCAAATAAATTTAAATCAAGAATACTTTCAGCATTCGAGTTTACCTGTTGAGGTTGCCCGTTAACCATTAAATTGAAAGAGGTTGCACCAAATGGTTCACCACGGTGATCAAGCACTTTGATGATGCGGTGATTATTGACAGGAAATATCGCATCTATAAAACTGTTCCAAAGTGAATCGTCCTCTCCTGCATTGATAATTGCCTGCGCAATAATTGATGCCCATGACCATGGTTCAAGGCAAACACGATCCTGGAACAGCAATCCCAAATAAAAGAATGAGCTTGTCCCCAAAAGATTGCCCTGTTCAATAGTATCTTCTTCTTCAATAGTTTCCTGCGATGCATCCGGAATACCGATATAAAAAACGGGTACACCTGCAGGCATACCATTCAAAATTGACGCAATAAAAAATGGTAATGGAGTGATTTCAATCAATGCGCTGATGCCCTCGTTGATTAGTGTTGTATTGTTTTCGAATGAAGGATCAAGATTAATTTTTCTTGCAGCAGCAATAGCAGGACAGGAAATTGAAATCGCAGCACCTGCCTGTATTCTTGACATTGCGATAGGGCTATTAGCATATCGCCCAATATGTGGCCTTGTCATGGCATGGTCCAATACCGTTTCTGTATCAGGTAATACAAGGTTTATCGATTGCACCGATTGAATAGAAGCGGTCTGACATGGAGGGATGAGTCCAGGCATTGCATTATTGTTGGTTATGATCAGCTCACGGGTACGAGTGTTCTCCAGGGTCCGGCGGGTTGCGATGGAATGCCATCAAGTGTTAAGGTACAGGCCCAAACCTGCCAGTTTCCTTCTTCAAGCGCTATAGTATCAAAAGAAAATATTCTTGAACCGTTTTCATCTTCGATTACATCATTATCACTTATGTCTTTGATAAACTGCTTTGCAAAATCACCTGCAGGTGTCCGGAACCTTAGCAGCCTGTCGGGGTAAAGATCAGGACGGTTAGCAATTCGCATCAATGATCCAACAGCGGAAGGACCAATGCGGTCATAGTTTGTTCTTGCATAAAAAATGACAACATGTGTAACTGAATCATCCGGTGGAATCATTATTTGCAGGGCATGCTCATCAGCCGACAATAAACCAGGTACTGCACCGGGCTTTAAGGATGGTACCCGTAAAACCATTTTCAAAATTGCATCACCGGCAGAGATCAATCCTGCTGCATTTGCCTGTCTTATCCTGTAAACAAAGCGATTGCTTTTCGGGGGAAGCGTATCCCTGATAATACTCATTGGAACAGGGTCATCTGTAACTGCTTCAAAGAAAGAAGACCTGTAAGGATGGGCCGCAGCAAGGAAAACAAGGTAACGATTTGCAAGCCGGGAAGCATTGCTTTGATTAAGCGCATTAATGATATTGGATTTATCCGTTGGATTAGGCACCAATACTTCCAGTTCCGGATCAGAAGGAACTGTTCCTATGGCCATGATCCTATTGTCGGCAGCTACCCTGTATTGATTGAACACTGTACCCGCATCTGTTCTTTCCAGCCGGATATGCGTAAGCGATGAAGTGAGGGAAGGATCAAGGAATTCAGTTATATCAATATTGTATTGAACGCCGGTACTTTCCGGCTCACCGGTCACCAGTGATGAAACATCTTCCATTGGCGGTGGAATATCAAGGTCGGGCCGGCCCTGGAATTTTCCCTGGATCTTAACGGGAACAATCGGGCTTTCATTACCCTTCCTGTTTTGCGTTGGAAAAAGTTTGTCTTCAACGTATTGCTGGTCATCAGCAGCACTAACGCCCATCCATAATTCATCGCGGGTATGGGTTAAGGAAAGGTCAAGCGCATTTCTTAATTCAAAATGATAGGATGATTCATTTGTAAGCGGAACAACTGCGATTCGCTGAGACCACCCCTGTGGTTGAAGTTTATCGGAACCAATTAATACAGGAAGGATAACCGGCCCTGGCAAGGGTGCGTTCAATTGACCATTTGCACCCGGCACCCTTCTTAGAAGGATCATTTTTATTGAGGTGCCAGTTTCATGTGATTCCACATGGAAAGGATAACCATCGAGTTGCAGGAACCTGTTTCTAAGTGCATCGGGCCTTAGCGGAAGATCCAGTTGGAAAGTAGCTTCAAACCTTCCTGTCGATAATGTGGTTACCGAAACAAGTTGGCCGGGAATTGTGTCCAATGCAGCTTTCTGAAGGTACACCCTGAATTCTTTTGTGAAAGGATCCATATCCCTTTGTTCCTTATGCCATCCCCAGTGAAGTATGATAAGATTACTATCATTGCCTAAGAGGGTTATTTCTTCCGGTGTAAGATCCGGTGCATCCTTTACTAACAACCTTGCATAAACGCCGTTTGGTTTGGAGAAATCATTTTCATCATTGATGGATTGTTGTGGGGCCACCGGGACTGGTGGTGGAATTAATTTTCTTAGTTCAATAGTGTTGGATTCCTTCCAGTCATCCGATGGTCTTCCAATGATATCCACTGCCCTGATCCTGTACTGGTGCATTGTTCCTGGTGGGGGTAGTGGCCTTGGTACCGGTTCATCACCAATTGAGAAATCAAATACATCTTCCCAGATCATTAATGCCTGGCTATTACCAGGAGGTGGCGGTGTTTCAGGGAATAACTGCATAAGATCAACACCTTGCTGAATCGATGCTTGATCTCCTGATGCCCGACGATTTCCGATGACCCAATTATCTTCAGGTAATAATGGCGACCACCCTGCAGAAGGGAGTTCCTTGTGTTCGATTTGATAGGTAGTGCTTTCCAGCGGTGGAGCCTGGATAGCATTCAGCGGCCAGGAGCTTAATCCATTTTGCAGTGCAGGCTGCCATTGCAACAGGAAGCCTAGTGATGGACGTTTGGAAGAAAGGGGGATGGATTCCGGGTCAGGAGAAAATCCTTCCTGCAGGTTCTTCACTTCAAAAAATGTAGGCGCTAAGGGGCGTGGAGTATTGGAAAAAAGAACAGGAGGAAGTATCATGGATACCGGCTGTATGCCTTTTAGCCCCTGCTTGATGCGGATAGTAAAAAGAAAACCAGCGCCTTTCAAACGCAACTGCACAAAAGAGGAAGAAACATTTATAGAGGGTATACTTCCCGGCGGAATAGTTCCTCCTTCAACCTTTGAAGTATAATTCCAAGCTTCGTATTCCAGCAGATGTCCTTCCATTAATTCAAGTTGCAGTTCCTGTATGGGCACTGGAAGATCTATCACAAGACTCCAGTCGTGGATGGAAGGAAAGGGCCAGAAAAACTGGTCGGCCAGTTGAATGGCAATACCTCTTCTGCTTTTTTGTTGCAGCCCATTCATGTTTGTTCCCGGTGCAAGATCTACCCTTGGCGGTTGTGAAAAACGAAGCAGGATATCATTCAACATAAAACTTGAGGGCAATGCAGTATTGGAAGAGATGGTATGAAAGCCATAGATACGATCATGAAGATCTTCGAGTGGAAAAAAACCCGTGATCCGGTATTCATACAACTGTCCTTCCTGCAATTGCGGGTCATTATCAAACCAGCCAAAACCCAAGGCCCGCCGCCATTTGGGATGATTGATCAATGATAGCAATGGGGCTGTT
>JAEWIW010000341.1 GCA_023386855.1 Bacteroidota bacterium
GGGTATGGCGAACCGTCAACCTGGCACATAAAAAAAGGAGCCCGAAGGCTCCATTTACATTCTATAATTTACAATTTTATTCCTGGTCTTCCTCTTTTTTACAGCAGGAAGGAAGCTTATTGTAGGACTCTTCATTGGCAGTAATATCATCCGCATCATAGCCTACATTGGCAATGGCAGTCTTGATATTTTCAACGTTCGTCCGATCGGTTACATAAGTAACTTTCGTGGTCTTCTTTTTATAATCAACATTCACTTTCTGGATGCCATCTTCCCTTAGCAGGTAGCTTTCGATTCTTTTCTTGCAGCTCTCGCATTGAACAGTTGGTGTTTTGATGGTCACGGTCTGAACGGCTTTTTTGGCCTGGGCAAAACTAACAGTACTGAAAGCCATAACAGCGATCAAAAGGGCGATGATCTTATTCATGTGGTTATTTTTTATAAAAATAGGATTTGTCAGGGTTGAGGATTCCATCCACCGGGATCCTTGCTCCAATTTAACAAAATTTCTTCTTCCTGGGCACTTATCAGCCCTTTTTCGATCGCCAGGCTGATTAGCGTGGGATAATTGGTCAGGGAATAATAATCGATTCCTGAGGCTTTAAATGCTTCTGCAGCCACGGGAAATCCATAATTGAAGATGGAGACCATCCCGATCACGTTCAGTCCCTGCTGCTTCAATACTTCCACCACCTGGAGACTGCTTTTTCCTGTTGAAACCAGGTCCTCGATCACCACCGTATTCATCCCCTGCTCATAATGGCCCTCGATCTGGTTTCCCAGTCCATGTTCCTTGGGTTTGGGCCGCACGTAAATAAAAGGCAGCTTCAGCTGGTCGGCTGCCATGGCACCCCAGGCGATTCCTGCTGTAGCCACCCCGGCCACAAGAGAAGCTTCGGGGAACTGTTCAAAAATAACGTTGCACATTTCTGATTTGATAAAATCACGGGTATAGGGAAAAGAAAGCACTTTACGGTTATCACAGTAAATGGGACTTTTCCAACCGGAAGCCCAGGTAAAGGGCTGCGATGGATTCAACCGGATGGCTTTTACCTGGAGTAATTTTTCAGCAACTGCTTTTTCGTTTGTCATGGCGCGAAAGTAATGTAATTAGCCTAAGTTTGAAATCATCACATTGTACCTTTACTCATCAAGATACCTGAAATGCATATTACCATTTACTTTAACGACAAGCCTTTATTCCTCGCTGACAAACTTGAAGGTGAGCTTGAAAATTATGCTCACCACGATGATGCAGTATTGATCGATGAGTTCTCCGCTGCTGCCATCAATTCCATGATCTATGAAATGCACCAGCCATCCATTCATGCCGGTATTTTCATCCATACCAACCTGGAAGAATTAAAAAAAGCATTCTTCCGCAAATTCGATCTTATCCGTGCGGCAGGTGGAATTGTATTAAACGAGAAAAAGCAGCTGCTTTTCCAGTTCCGCCGTGGTAAATGGGACCTTCCAAAAGGAAAGCTTGATGAAGGTGAAACCCTGGAGCAATGCGCCATAAGGGAAACGGAAGAAGAAACAGGGCTGAAAGGGGTTGAAGTGGGATCACCTATCGTGGTTACTTATCATTCCTATGATGAAAGCGGCAAGCACATCATTAAAGAAACCCATTGGTACCATCTTTCGGTAAAGGGTGAGCAGCACCTGGAACCCCAGCTCGAAGAACAGATCACTGAATTGCGCTGGGTGGATCCAAAGGACCTGTCCGAAGTCACTTCAAATACCTTCCAGAATATCATGCAGGTATTGCGGACTGCCGGCTATAGCATATAAGCCTAGGATATCCTTTGATGAAGCGACCTGCTCACCACGTCGGGCAGGAATTGCGTGGCATCGCCATTATTCCGGATCACATCTCTTACCAGCGTTGAAGCCACTGAAGTGAATTGGGGAAGGCAGGTCAGGAATACCGTTTCAATATTATGATCAAGGCTCCTGTTCATATCCGCGATGGCTTTCTCATATTCGAAATCGTTCACGTAACGGATACCTCTTACAATAAAGTTAGCACCTACCCTTTTACAACATTCTACCGTGAGCCCTTCATATACCACTGCCTCGATCGATGGCGTATCGCGGAAGATCTCCTGCACCCATTGTATTCTTTGCTCAACAGAGAACATGGGAGTTTTATTCACGTTCCTTCCAATACCAATCACCAGCTTATCGAACAGCGGCAATGCCCTGTTGATGATATCAAGATGACCGATGGTCAGCGGATCGAAAGTGCCAGGGAACAAGGCGGTTCTTTGCATGGAAATAATTTAGGGTTCTGCTATATTTAGTTCCTCCTGTTTTATAAGAGCATCGCTAAGGGATGCTCCTTAAATACAGGGCTTCGCTAATTTAACTGTTGGGAGCGGCCACCGGAAAGCAGGTACAATGCGGCCATACGAACTGCCACGCCATTTTCCACCTGCTGAAGGATCAGTGAATGTGAACTGTCGGCCACATCACTATCGAGTTCCACTCCCCTGTTAATCGGCCCCGGGTGCATGATCACGATCTCCTTCTTTAGTCCATCAAGTAATCTCCTGTTGATGCCATAAGCGAGACTATATTCACGCAGTGAAGAAAACAGTACCTGGTTCTGTCTTTCCAACTGGATCCTTAAAACGTTGGCTACATCACACCATTCCAGTGCCTTGCGGACATTATATTCCACTTTTACGTCAAAAGCTTCCTGTACATATTTCGGAATGAGCGTGGGAGGACCGGCCACCATAACTTCAGCACCCATTTTTTTCAGAAGGTACATATTAC
>JAEWIW010000063.1 GCA_023386855.1 Bacteroidota bacterium
GCATTAGACATCCTGCTGCTCAGTGATGTAAATTATGATCCTTCTTCCTTCAATTATCTTTTACATCTTATCAATCAATTTCTTTCATCCCCTGGAAAGCTCATTTTTATCACAACACCACAACGACTGGCGGGTAAAGAATTCATTCAATCACTTGAACAACACGTTCGATACTCTGAAACACGATCAATATTTCTCGATGGGGTTACCACCAGCATATTATGCTTGCGACTCGAATTTTCAAGTTACTTATCGTAACACAATGGTCCCTGTCCATCGTTGATTACCTGCTCTCACCTCAACCAGGTAAACACCATTATTCAGTTTCGAAATATCAATGTTCTCTTTTATAAATATTTCCTTTTTAATTACTCTTCCATTCATATCATATACCTGCACAATGGTATTTGATTGACGAGCTATACCCCTGATGAACAGTGTTCTGGAGGCATTATCAGCATATATCTTCACTGCTGCAATTTGTTCCTGTGCTGCCCTGCCTTCCCTTGCCATAGCTGTAGCCGCATTTACAGTCAGGTACATATCATCATATCTTGTTCCTCCTTTATTATCTGATACAGTGATCCTGAATCGATAAATACCCTGGATCAGGTTTTTAACATCGGTGATAGCCGAAGTATAACTAACAAATGTGGGAGAATTAGGCCCCGCCATCCTTTGCCATTTATAACTGACAATGGTTCCATCAGGATCATAAGAGGAACTTCCATTTAAGCGGTAAATATTAGTTGGCAATTTGATTGATGCATCCGCACCTGCATTCGCCACCGGTGATGCATTGACCACCACTTTCATGGTATCAAATTTCCAGTTGGCCCTGTTGTCGATCACTTCAAGTTCGAAACTATAAGTGCCGGCAGTATTTAACCCTGAAACGCTTGCTGTAGCTGAACTTGCATTGGTTATGGTTCCGCCTGTTGGCCCACTCACCTTCCTCCAGATATATTTCAATATGGTTCCATCAGGATCATAAGACAATGTACCTTTTAATGTAGCTTTTCCAACGGCAGAATGAATCAATGTATCATTACCTGCCTTTGCAACTGGAAATTTATTCGGGGCCAGGTTCCTTTTCTGGTTCAGCATCCATTCATAAACATTCGGGTTCTGGTATTTGTAAGTAGTATCATAGGCACGGCCCCATGCAGCATGGGTGACAAGGTTATAGAAGGTAGCCATTGCCGGTACAGGTGGACTGTATTTATTGATTTCTGCAACGGCGTTTCTTGTGCAGGAAGGAAGCGCTACAGAAGTGGTATCATAAAGTGAATGAAAGGCCCATACAGAGGGTTTACCCAGCGCAATATTTTTTCCGTTGGTCATCATGCAGGCAGCTGCGGTGGGAACAAGCGCGGCAAAGCGGGCAGCATTGGCAACAGAAGAACAGGCATTCGCCCAGGTGCCCCCTCCTCCCATGCTCAGGCCGGTAAGAATGATCCTGTTAGTATCTATACTGAGATTCTTTTTGGCATACTTAAGCATCTCATCGATATAAAATGGTTTCCAAAGCGTGTCTGTTTTTCGGCATTGCGGTATCAGCACTAGGAAAGTTTCCTTTTTCCCATTCCAGGTGAAGGTCATGGTATTTCCTGCAGCAATATTCTTGGGCAATCCCTGCGCTTTGACCTTATATAATTCGGTGGTTCCATTTCCCCGCTCGGAAATACCATGAAGGAATATGATAAGCGGATATTTGACCGAAGTAGTATAATTCGAAGGCTTGTACTCATAGAACCCAAAAAAGATCCCATTTGAACCGGTCAGCCCCTTTGCCACCAGTTGCGATTGTAACAGGAAAGGAAAGAAAAGGCATAGTAAGAACAGGAGCATTTTACCTTGAAAATGCCCGTGGCGGGTAAGCACTGGTGAGGGTTTCATACAGCAATTTTTTTAAGAAGACTAAAGTGCATCTTCCAGGATGTTGGAGAAACATCAGGCTGTTTGGCCAGCATTAAAGGGTAAGAAATTCAGTTCTTTCAAGATACAAAAAGACCATGGAATTACCAGTAATGCAGAAGATATTTTTTGGCTGAAATGCAGTAGTAACAAGGACTAGGCGGGGATAGTGCGCTAGGGACCAGTGTGCTAGTGTGATTAGTGTGATTAGTGTGATTAGTGTGACTAGTGTGATAGTGTGCTAGTGTGCTAGTGTGCTAGTGTGCTAGTGTGATTAGTGTGTTGGATCCTGCAATGTCACCCGGCCCACGGTCCCCGGCCCCCGGTCCTATTTTGCGGTCCCCGGTCCCCGGTCCTATTTTGCGGTTCTTTTATTCAAAAGGGTAATGCCGGGGACCCAAACTAACCCCTATCCCCGGCGATTAACCCTAAACCGAATTAAACCTAGTGAACAACGATCCGTTGTACACCAATCGGTCGCATATATTGATCTAAAACCTGCACATAATAAATTCCCCTGCTGAACCGGCTCAGCTGGTTTATCCTGAGCGTATTGGTTCCCCTTACTACACTTGCTGTAGTATTGGATTGAATTCTGCCCCACATATCAATCATCCTGATAAATACCTTCCCGGTATATCCCACCGTGATCAGCAGTTTTGAATCCAGGTTAACAGGATTTGGCTGAACAATGATGCCTGGCTTTTGTTCCGTACGTGGTTTAATGGAACCATGATTCCTGGTTCCATCATTTAACAGTGCACATTGCGGATCGGCAAGAACTGTTACCGTGTCCTCTGAATAAGTTGAACAACCTTCCTGTAATTGTTGAGAAACAATATAGGTTCCTGGTGTATCCACCGTTATATCGGGCCCTATGTTTGTTCCCACTATGTTTCCATCATACGTTGTCCAGGTATAAATTGAGGTTGGAGATGGATCCAGTACATTGATCTCACTTACTCCATCGGTTCCCGCACAAAATATGGGTACAGTAGCAGCTGCAGTTGATCGCTCAGGTAGAAAGAAATCAAAGGGACCTACAAAATCCTTTAATTCAGATGAGAAGGAAACCGAAGACCTCGTTTTCACCAGCACCCTTCGAAAAGGCATCCCACATTCACTTCCACCCAAAAGAGTAACAGGATCCAACCCAAGCTTGGTCAGGTTCACAGAAAATTCCATGAACTGCCCCCTTGAATAATCATCCACAACCGCATTGCTGCCCAAAACCAGCTTGAAAGCCCCAGCCCAGGTTTTAGCGCCGTTCTGCAGCCCGGAATAAAATGCTCCCGCTGTCAGTGGCTTTATATTGGCATAACCATACTCAGAGCTGTTGCTTTCTCCTTCAAATGAACCACCCCATAAAAAACCCGCGGGCGTTATATTAAGTGCTGACTTATTAACCCATATCCTGGCTTCCAGGTTACTTAGTTCTGAACTTGAATATTCAGCAGTAAAAATGATATCCCCAGGTTTGGTGACCTCCCCCGCTGTATTGAAGGTCCAGGAGGTATGCCCCGCTTCTGGCCCATAATTATAAAACTTTAATGTACTGCGGTCATAATAGATATCGGTCTGGTACATCTCGAAATCGAAATAGCGGTTCCCACTGGTATTTTCAATCGACAGTCCACCAATCATCCACAGGGAATCAGTTTTATTTGGTCCCTGGCGGCGAACATGCACCATCATATCAAGGATCTCGTTTTTGTCGGGAATAGACTGGCTTACTGGAGTAACCCAGAATTGAGGGCTACGTCCATTTTTATTGCCTCCTCCAAAAACTGTTGAATCTTCCCCATGGTAATCACGGATGAATACCGCATCAATCAGCAACCTGTTATTAACTACGGAATAAGCCGGGTACGACATCGTCCTGTAAAAAGGTAACTTACGGAAATTGACATCAGTTGCATACCTGTCAGCCATGGCCGCTGCACCTGTTGTATCAATGATTCCCTTACCCAATGCTCCCGCAGCACTGAGGCTGAACCAGTCATCACTTCCATTGGAACTGGTCTTCTCGAAATAATTAGCCCTTAATTCTGCATCCACTCCAAAGTTGGCCTTTATCTGCGCACTGGTGATCTGCCCTTTTACCCAGCAGGGAAAAGACATAATCAGCAGCATGAATAATAACTTGATACAGGTTTTCATAAACATGGATTTAGGATGAACAATGAGAAGTCAATACCGGACTTGCCGGTATTGACAAGTTTCAACCGCTACTTTTCGTGGCGGGAAAACTTCACTGTCACGGTCTCTGAATTGGATCGTGAACCATCCTGGGAAACCGCTACAACCCGGTATGAAATATTACCGGCGAAAACCCCTGCATCAAAACTTTTGTAGGTTCTCTGGCCCGCTTCAGCAACAAAAGATACCTGCTCCCAGGTTGCATAAGGATCTGCCGGATCAAAGTAAGTACGCTCTACCTCGTACCCCATGATTCCGGCAGCATTCGCTGAACTCCAGCTAACCATTATTCCATCGGCCTGGCGATGAGCCCGCACCGGAGCTGGATTTGAAACAATCTCTTTTTCCTTTGGCTGAATGTTTACCCCTGGATCAAAGGCAAAAGCTGAAGATAGCATTCCGCAAAAAGCTACGGCAAGAAGTGTAGATTTTGTTTTCATAAGGATAAATTTTATACCCTTAAACTATGTTGAAATTGATTTCGAACAAAGTTTTTTATTGGGACAAATCCCATTTTGAAAATCCGTTTTCATGATTTAAATCATATCGAAATATTAACTTCGGAAATTACCTTTGGTGGCCGAAATGATCAGGAATATTACCATCATAATTTTACTATTCGCTGTTGGGCTTCAAAGTTTCAACAGCAGCCTGGTCGTTGCCAACTATAAACTGAATACTGAATTCTATCTCAGGAATTGTATCAATAAAAATAAACCGCAGCTTAAATGTAATGGACATTGCCAGATGGCTAAACAACTTCAGCAGGCTGAACAACAGAACAAAGATGCATCGGACAAAATGCTGAAAAGTCCTTCACTGGATCTCTACTGCATGAACGGTTTCGCTACTCAATCCATTCTTCCAGGTGCAACCGCTGTACCACAAAACATTCCTCTTTGTATCGGCCAACCTCTTGCCAGGAACACATTTATCTTTCATCCGCCTTCCTTTTGCTGATCATTAAACCCGGATCTCACCGGTTAATTATTGGGTAAGGCACCGGCCACCCCACCATTTTATTTATTGATCAAAACATTTTGTATGCCGTTCAACAAGGGCCGTAAGGTCATTGCATTCCTAATACCTGTATTGTGCTCTATGGTATTAATTACTAATGCCCAGCCATCACCTGCTAAACCTTCTAAAGATACTTTTCCACTCCAGGCTGGCCTGCCTGCTAATAACGAAATAGTAAAAAAGCAGAGGTTGGTCAGTGCCAGGATCATTGATGCCATAACCAAAGAACCTATTGAAGGCGCTTCCATCACCTGTAACCAGTCGTGCCAATGCGGCTGTAGTTCTGATGCTGAAGGAAGTTTTAAACTTAACTGTAATCATTGTGATCATCTTACCATTTCAAGAGTAGGATATGAACCATTTAAGTTCGATATCAATAACCCTGTATCCCTCATCCGGCTTGAAGCAAGATCCTCCCTGCTCGAAGATGTGGTTATTTCAGC
>JAEWIW010000399.1 GCA_023386855.1 Bacteroidota bacterium
GATATGCAGTTCCGGAATTTTAAAATGGTGGATTACGTGGTCTTCGGACGCAGTGCTTTTGACCAGCTTGATGAGATCCTGGCGCCCAGGCGTACCGAGGAGGCCCCAATGGTTTTCCTGCTTGATCATTTCTTTGAAGGCAAACCGCTTGCCGACAGGATTCCCCTTCGCGGCAATGATAAACTGATCTTTGCTGATGTTACCTACGAACCAAAAACAACCTATGTTGATTCCCTGGCCAATTCACTGAAAGAAGAATTTGGAACAGTAAGTGGAGTTATCGGCATCGGTGGCGGATCTACTATGGACCTTGCCAAGGCGGTATCCCTTATGATGACCAATCCCGGTTCTTCGGCCGATTACCAGGGATGGGACCTGGTGAAATTTCCCGGCGTTTATAAGGCTGGTATACCCACATTGAGTGGAACAGGAGCGGAGGTTTCCAGGACAACCGTGTTAACAGGCCCTACAAGGAAACTGGGTATGAATTCAGATTTTACTCCATTCGACCAGATCGTACTGGACCCTACCCTTACCAGTAACGCCCCGGTAAACCAGCGCTTCTATACAGGCATGGATTGTTATATCCATTGTATTGAAAGTCTTACGGGCACCTATCTTAATGAATTCAGTAAAGCTTATGGGGAAAAAGCACTGGACCTTTGCAGGAAAGTATTCGTGGATAAAAACCAATGGGATGAGGAAAGTGACGACCAGCTGATGATGGCTTCCTATGCCGGCGGAATGAGTATCGCTTATTCACAGGTGGGTGTAGCACATGCGGTGAGCTATGGATTAAGCTACCTGCTTGGAACAAAACATGGAATCGGTAATTGTATTGTATTTGATAAACTGGAAGAGTTCTATCCAGAAGGAGTAAAAGAATTCAAATACATGGTTGAAAAAAATAATATCGAGATTCCCCAACATATAACAAAAGGGCTTACCGACCAGCAATTCGATGCCATGATCGAGGTATCTCTTGGTATGAAACCCTTATGGGAAAATGCCCTGGGTAAAGACTGGGAGAAAATAATGACACGCGATAGACTCCGTGCCCTTTACGAAAAATTATAAACTAACCTGTCTTCTTTAATAGAGTAAAATCGGTCAGAACCATACCTGGTAGCTGACCGATTTTTAGTATAAAATAAAATTTTGTTTCAGTTTCATGGGTTCAGACCCTTGGGAACTAAACATCCGTACGGCGGCTGCCACCTCTAAGGATTGCAACCAGTAAAAGGATGAATATGGCTGCGCCAACAACCCATACCCAAGGTGCTGCATACCAGTCGTCCGACTTCGTATTAATATTTACATCCACCTGCTTATCCTGCGCTAAAGCAACTGACTGGTAAGTTGCTGCCATAATGAAAATAACCACCCGGTTAATCCATTTCATAAAAGTTGATTTTACCTTCATGTTTCAGCTTTTTTAAACTTTAAAAAAAATTATGCCATTTATTTTTTCCCTGGCAGAGTAACTTTTGATAAACGGTATGGCATTTCCGGACATTTCGATTAAATTAATCAAAAATTAATACAATGAAAAAGTTATTGCTGGCGCTGGCACTTTTTACAGCATGGGGTGTTCATGCACAGGAAAAATTCAAACCCGAGATCAAACAGGGAAGCAAGCTGACTTATTTGGTGAATATACAGGGCCAGGATATTCCATTGATCGTGTCCTATGATTCCATTGCCACAGATTACCTAAAGCTGGGATGGAATATTGAAAGCCTCGGAACAGGAAGCTGGATAGCGAAAAAAAATTCTATTGATAATGCTACGCGTGGAATGTGGGATGAACCTGCACCGGGGGTGGATGCAGAAATTTCTGATGACCAGTCCGTTTTAATGCTTTCCAAAGCGCAATGGAAATCGCTCAAAGAAAATAATAAATTCGACTATGATCTTCAGTCTTTTGTTCCACAGGAAGCAACGGAAAGCGACCAGCTCATGCTCAATGACAAGCCTGTTGATGTGTTGCTTGTAAAAGGAGAAAATGGTTCCACCCGGCTTTGGATTCTCAATAATGAATCGCTTCCTTTAATTCTAAAAATTGAAGGCAACACCATGGGGCCCGATCTTGGCGTTAGTTCCATTGAATAATTGAGGCCGACCTGGTGTTACAATATTAATTAGAACCCGATCCCGGAGTTATTTTTATTGAATAAAGTATTACCCTTTCATGTTCCTTATCCCGCTTTGGCGGGATTTTTTTTGGGTTGGAATTAATACCTAATTTTCAGGATATCGTAATCACATGCGCAATACAAGATCGGCACTGAATTTCCTTATACCTAACCACCGGGCTCATCGCGAAAGAACCAAAGCGATCGTCCATGCAAATCCGCAGCCAGATGAAAGAACGGATGCGGCTGAAGTGAAGATCAGTGTATATGATTATGATGCCTCCGGTATACAAGAATACCACCTGGATACTATTGAAGCTTCATCAGAATTTTTGGATAACGGAAAGATCACATGGATCAATATCGATGGTATTCGTCAATCGGATATAAATGCCATTGCTTCCATTTTCAATATACATCGCCTGATTGTTGAAGATATATTGAGCATTCAGCAACGACCCAAGATGGATGATATCGAGGGAAAGCTATATTGCCTGCTCAACATGATGTATTATAATGAAAGGCGTAAGACAGTTGAACTTGAACAGATCAGCATTGTATTAGGACCGGATTACGTTATCAGTTTCCAGGCCGATGCAAAAAAGGATGTTTTCGATATTATCCGCAAAAAGCTCTTCATACAAACCAGCAATATCAGGCAAAGAACAGCGGATTATCTTTTATATGCAATGCTCGATGTTATAGTGGATAATTATTTTGAGGTAATGGAAAAGTTAGGCAATGATATTGAAGCGGTGGAAGAGGAATTGAACCGCAAGAATACAACAAGATCACTCGCCCAGATTAATGCAGTAAGAAAAGAGATCATTGTATTGCAACGAAATATTACACCAGTACGCGATCTGGTCAATGATATTGTAAGAACCGAATCTGAACTTATCACTGAAAGAACAACCAAGTATTTCAAGGATGTATATGATCATATAGTCCAGGCCCATGAGCTGGTAGAAAACTACCGCGATCTCATGATGAACATGCAGGATCTTTATATCAGCAATGTTAACCTGAAGATGAATGAAGTGATGAAAGTTATGGCTGTAGTTACCTGCCTGATGGCCCCTGCTACTGTAATAGGCGGTATATTTGGAATGAACTTCGATGTTATTCCTTTTTCCCACCAGGGACTTGGATTTTATCTTACCGTGGGTTTGATGTTATTTATTCCCCTGGTAATGTTATATATTTTCAAGCGTAGGGGATGGTTTTAATTTTTGGATGAAAGAACTTCAGGATGAATTATAAATTGACTAAACTATTCAGGGAGTTTTATGAAAGCGGGAAATTAAGTGGCATTATCCTGATCCTTTGTACGGTATTAACTTTGCTGGCCGTCAATACAGGAATGGGTGATAGTTACTCAGGTTTCCTTCACAACTATACTGATTTATCTGTTTGGAAAATACGCCTGCATTTATCTAATGAACACTGGATCAATGATGGTTTGATGACCATTTTCTTCCTGATGGTGGGTTTAGAAATCGAAAGAGAATTATACCAGGGTGAACTATCTTCCTTAAGCAATGCATCCTTACCTATCGCTGCAGCTATTGGTGGTATGGCTGTGCCTGCGCTGATACATTTTATGCTTAATGGTGGAACACCCACGCAGGCAGGCTTTGGAATACCCATGGCCACAGACATTGCATTTTCTTTAGGCATTCTTTCGCTATTAGGAAAGCGGGTACCTGCCTCCATAAAAATTTTTCTTACTGCGCTTGCCATCATTGATGATCTTGGAGCTGTAGCGGTGATCGCGATATTTTATACTGCAGATTTCAGCACTTTTCATTTCGCTATTTCGATTGGCATCTTTCTTCTGCTGATGATCTTCAACAGGATCGGTATACTTAATCTTTGGATGTACCTGGTTCCCGGGGTGGTGATGTGGTACTTCATGTTGCATTCCGGTGTACATGCTACTATCACCGGTGTGCTACTGGCATTTGCTATTCCCTCCACAAGGGTGGATGATGATACCAATCCTTCCTATTGGTTACAGCACAGGCTTCATCATCCTGTTTCTTATGTCATCCTTCCCATTTTCGCAATTGCCAATACAGGCATACCCCTGTCGGGTGATGCTTATAGAAGCCTTTTTACACAAAACAGCCTGGGTATATCATTAGGACTAATCTTGGGTAAACCCGTTGGAATTCTATCGGCCTGTTATATAATGATCAAATCAAAATTATCAACACTTCCGGGTGATGTGAATTTTAAATTGATCCTGGGAGCCGGGTTACTTGCAGGAATTGGTTTTACCATGTCGGTATTTATTTCCAACCTTGCCTTTTCTGATGCTGAACATATTACTGCTTCAAAGATGGCCATTTTGCTGGCATCCACTATTTCTGGTATTGCCGGCTTTTTTTACCTAAATAAAATACTGGGAAAAGAAAATATTGAGCAGGCAGGGTAGGTTTTTGCCGCTGCTAAAATTCAATTCAGCAAGTTTGAAAAAATAAGAAACCAGGCTTTTTTTGACCAATAAAATTGGATAGGGTATATTTAATCAAAGCTGCAAGCAGGCTTTTTCCAACAGAAAAATTTTTCCTGACTATTTAATGAAAGCCGCAATCAAGCTTTTTCCCACCAATAAAAATTGGATTCAGCATATTCAACGAACCCGCAGGAAGGATATAGTTTATTCCCAATAGCATTAATCTTTTCTGTTTCCAGGAGAAGTCCTGCTGATCCTGTTTCGCGTGCGAACTGCTGTGCTGCTTTTATGAGTGCTTTTCCAATGCCCAATCCACGGTAAATTTCCAGCACAAAAAGGTCGTTCAGAATCCAAAGCCTTTTCATCCGGGTAGAAGAGAACTGTGGATACAGTTGTGTAAACCCAAGCAGTTTTCCTTCCTCCTCGGCGACAATGATCTCTGATTCGCCGTTTTTCATTCTTTCCTGGATGAAAAGTTTTGCCGCAGGCCTGTCTGAATTCTGCCTGTAAAATATCCTGTACAGATCAAATAAATCGGCTATTTGTTCAAGATCTGTTTCTACCGCATGACGAATGGTGATCATTGTTTTATTCTTGAAATGTAATGCTGGTCATTATTGACCGACTTCTCTTTTTTGTTTATAAATGGGTACGGTGCTACAAGGTTCACCATACATCAGGCTTTTAACTATCGGCCTTAATAATCTTGTGATCTCAAGATAAGCGTATTCCGCAACGTTCAGTTCACCGCAACCTTTTATCACCACTCTTTGATCCTGGAACTGGGCCAGGTCGATCTTACGGAGATTACTTATAAAGGCCTGCCGCAAGGCCTCCGATCCGGAACCAAAAATAATATCAGCAGCATAAGGTTGCAGGTAGGATCCTACCAACATGTATGCCCATCGTGGAATGATGGAATCAGCGGAACATTCTACTGCCACAATTTTATCCTGGTATACCGACCAGTCGATCTGCAATAAAGCGGCCCTGAATTCTTTTTCCTTCAGTATAAGCTCCATGAAAAGATGGGGCTTAAGATCGAAAACAATGATTTCCTCCCTTGGGTAATAATCTTCAAGGTCAAGGCTCATGATAGCGCTACCGGCCACTTTATTCACAATAGGTTCATTCATTCACTAAAATTTCTTCTGCAAAATTAATCATTCCTCTACCCTTACTATACATAAAAAAAGCGGCCAGGCCGGCCGCTTTCAATCTGCTAGAAGAACTTGTATCGTTCATCTTTTATTTTCACATCTTTCTTAAGGATCTCCAGGATCAGCCTCGGGTCGGAAAACGCACGCTGCTGGTATTGCTGCATGGCCGATTGCTGCTGAACAGCATTGAAACCTTCGTTGGAAAGAGCACTAACTTTTTCAGTCCTTATCACAAATACTCCTGAATAACCAGGAATAGGAGCCGAAACTTTTTGAAGGTTGCCCTTATAAAAACTTGCACCCACTACCTTGGCTTCCTGGCCAACATTTGGTACAAAGGGGCTGCTGAATAAAATGGTATCCGCTTTGGCCACCTGTACAGCAAACTTCTGTGCTACTGCTTCAAGTGTTGATGGCGTTCCCATTTTATCGATAATCTGTTCAGCTTTTTTCTCATTGCGGATTACAGGTTCCACTGAAGAGCGTGCAACAGAAACCGGCATCAGTCCTTTATCATAAGAAGCAGTAAGAACAGGTACAACATATTTATCACCCACGAGAATAGGACGATCAGCTACATCACCAACTTCAGCATCATACATCCATTTCACCAGCTCACGGCTAGTTCCCAAACCAGAGATCATAGTTTCCATCGGCTTGATGTCAACAGCAGAAAATTTGGTATAGTTTTTCTTTTGTGCGATCTGTTCAAATTCTTTTTTGGATCGTGCTTCACCAACAAATTGAGAAGCGAGGCCCATGGCTTTATTCATGGTTTCATCGCTTGCATAGATAGGCTTGGTGAGGTATGCAATTTTATAGGCAGGTTCAAAATTTTTCTGACTTAATACTTCAATGTAGTGATAACCTGAATAAGTTGGGTTTTCAACCTTAACGGTTTTCTTGTCACCAGTTTTTCCAAGGAAAGCTGTTTCGGCAAATTCCTTACTAAGGTTTCCATATTGCATTGAACTGAATTCATAAACCCCTCCAGTTTCTTTTGATCCTTCATCTTCACTGAATCTTGCCACAAGTGTATCAAAGTTTGCACCTGCATTCAATGCATTCACGATACTATCAATTCTTTTTTTGGCAACACTGTCTGGAGTGGTAGGCATGCCCTGCTCAGCGGTCTTGATCAGGATGTGACGAACCTTCACTGAATCAGGAAGGGTTCTTTTTTCCACCATCTTGGCCAGCGTATAGTTTGTATTATCGATATAAGGACCAAATACCTGGCCTTCGGATAATTGCATCAGGCTATCGGCATTGGGAACCTGTAATTTTGATTTCTGAACATAACCATTATAATAAGGAGTCTCACTTCCGTTTCTTGAAATGAAAGAGGATACATCATTAGTGGTGATAAATTCTTCTTTCAGGGCAAGCACCTGCTCGAGTACAGCTGCACTATCCTGCTGGGTAGGAGCAGCATCAAACATTACATATTCGATAGATCTTGATTCCTCCTGCTGGTAATCATCTTTATGAGCATCGAGGTAAGACTGAACATCTTTATCACTCACTTTAACTGCAGAATCAGATATTGAAGAATATGGAATGGAAACATAAGAGATGGAAGCCTGCTGGCTATCATCACTGATCATTTTTTCCACCAGCCAACGGGGAACATAAACGGTATTGGCGATAAGGGAAAGATATTTTTCTCTTTGCCTGGCTTTCACCAGTGCAGGAAGGTACTGGTTAAAGAAGCTGTTGTACATAGGACTGTTCTTTTGCTTCCTCAGTGCCTGGATTTGCTGGTAAGCAAGGTTGGCATCATATACGCCGGTTTTGGGATCACTGAATTGCTGGCGAAGATCCTGTGGAGGATTTGCTCCATATAATATATCACTCAATTCTTTATCGGAAACTTCAAGGCCCAGTTCATCATAGTGATCATTCATGATCGCATTTTCCACGTATTCATTCCAAAGACTTTCGCGGATATTTGCCTTCATCATATCGTTGAGGGCATAACCCTGGTTACGGTATTGAGTCTCGGCCTGGTTAACTCGGGTTTCAAATTCAATAGCATTCACTTTCTCGCCATTGATTACACCTAGTGTATTGGCGGAACGGTTAAACATGCTGCTGTTGTGAAAAGCATCCTGTACAACGAATGCGATAAGGGCAATGGCAATGGCACCGATAATGATCCATGCGGCTTTGTCACGGATGGTCTGAATGATCGACATATTATATAATAATTACGTACACCCTGGTGTACTTTTAATGATGACTTACAAACATCATGAATTAAATCTGCCTTTTTGAAATTTTGGCCGGATTTTTCATGGCTGGCAAAAATAGCGGTAAATGTGCTTATTAACAAATTGTGGAAAAGCTGCTGCAAATCTTGATTTATAAGGGTTTCAGCTGTTGGATCCCCGGGATAGGAACTATGATATTGTCCAAATGGCAAAATATTTTAACGCTACGATAATACCTGTGGAACAATGCCGTGAAACCTTGATTAACAGGCTTAGTGGAAAAGCCTGTTTTTATGGGGATAAGACTGGTTTTTTGCATCTGCGGGTGGTGGGTAACTGGGGAATAAAAATGAGGATCGCAAATTGACCATCGATCTGTGTAGATAATCCCCAATTTATCCCTGTTCATTCCACACCCTTTTTTGTAAAAAGGCGAAGAAAGATTTTCCCTGCTTTTTTATATGAACAGAAGTGGATAAGCATATTAAACCCGCTAAAATCCTGGTAAAATTACTGTGGATTAGAAGTGGGAAACTGTGGATAAACAGGAAGGATTAACTTTACCAAACTAATCACGGTCAAAGTTTTCCCCGAATCCACAGCCGTAATAGTAATAGGGTTTTTTATAAATTATATAGTTATTAATAAATACTATGGAGCTTATTAACACAGATAATTCAGCACTGGCTATCGGAAAAAATGGTTTTCTTGATATTGAAATTGACCCGACACTCGATTTGTTTCACGAGATCGAATTGTTGAAAAAAGAGAAGAACGCCGTGGTGCTGGCGCATTATTACCAGGAGCCCGACATCCAGGATGTTGCTGACTATATCGGCGATAGTCTTGGATTAGCCCAGCAGGCCCAGAAAACCGAGGCTGATATGATTGTATTTGCAGGAGTTCATTTCATGGCGGAAACTGCCAAGATCCTTAACCCTTCCAAAAAAGTGGTGCTTCCCGACCTGAATGCCGGTTGTTCGCTGGCCGACTCTGCCCCACCGGCCCTGTTTAAAAAGTTCAGGGAGCAGCATCCCGATCACATAGTTATTTCCTATATCAACTGCTCGGCGGGAATCAAGGCGCTCAGCGATATTATCTGCACCAGCAGTAATGCTGCTTACATTGTGGATAGCATCCCTGAAGACCAGGGGATCATCTTTGCTCCTGATAAAAACCTTGGTGCTTATTTAAACCGTAAAACGGGGAGGAATATGTTGCTATGGAATGGAGCCTGCATGGTGCACGAAATCTTTAGCCTTGAAAAGATCATGAAACTAAGGATCCGCCATCCCAAAGCAAAACTGATCGCACATCCTGAATGTGAAGATGCCGTGCTAAAACTGGCGGATTATGTTGGTTCCACAACGGGGTTGCTAAAATTTTCACAGAACGATGAGGCACAGGAATACATTGTGGCCACTGAAACGGGCATTCTTCATCAGATGCAAAAGAACAGTCCTCATAAAACCTTTATTCCTGCTCCTCCTACAAATAGTTGTGCCTGTAACGACTGCCCGCATATGAAGCTCAATACACTCGAGAAACTGTATGTTTGCATGAAGTATGAACTGCCGGAAATTCTTATGGATGAAGATTTAAGAATAGCCGCTAAAAAGCCGATCGACAGGATGCTGGAGATCAGTGCTAAGGCAGGACTCTGATTTTTCAATTGATGTGATTTACATGCTAGCTTCCATACAACGCCGTGCTGCTGCACTGCTGATCGATTATTTATTGTTTGCTTTTTTCCATACCCTGTTTTTGTTGGAATTCGGTACAAAATCAGTTTCTGACGACGGCCGGCCGGCCTTTGAACTCGAAGGATACTGGAATATCGTTCCTGTGATCATTTGGATACTCACCTTTCCTGTAATGGAGGGTTTTGAGGGGCGAACCCTTGGTAAAAAATTGATGGGCTTAAAGGTGGTTAAAATCAACGGTGAGCCATATGGCTATTTTGATGCCTTTAAAAGAAGGATTGCGGATTGGGTAGATTTCGCATTGCTTGGTTTACCTGCTATCATTATCAGTCATAATACCCCACTTCGGCAGCGCTTAGGAGACCTTTGGGCAGGAACCTGTGTAATCGAATTCAGGGCTGAACCGGACAACACGGAAAGCAACACACCATCCATTTGATTTGTCTGGTAAGGGAACTTTTCCTATATATTTACCTGTTGCTATGAAGTTCACCCTTTTTTTACTGATGATATTTTGCGGGATATTTATTTCCCAGGGCGTTATAGGTCAATGTACAACCCTTGGTCAGAATCCCTCCACTGCCTTCCCCGTTTGTGGAACGGCTACTTTTTCCCAAAAGGATGTTCCCTTATGCGGGGGACGATTTATTCCAAGTCCCTGTTCCAGGGATGAAGGTTTGTCTGATGTCAATCCTTTCTGGTACAAGTTCACTGCCTTTACTGAAGGAACTCTTGGATTTGTGATTACACCTGCAACCATATCAGATGATTATGACTGGCAGGTATTTGATATTACGAATCGTAATCCTGATGATGTGTATACAGATGCTTCTTTGTTTGTAGCATCGAACTGGTCGGGGGAAGGTGGAAAAACCGGCGCCAGTGCTGCTGGAACTTCATTGAATGTTTGTGGTGGATATGGAAAGCCTCTCTATAGTTCAATGCCTAAACTTAAAAAAGGACATAATTATCTTTTATTGGTTAGCCATTTTACACAAACACAAAGTGGATATACATTGGAGTTTAAAGGAGGTACCGCAAGTATTACGGATACCACTCAACCCTTACTGGTAAAGGCTTTTGCAGGTTGTGATGACAGTACCATTAATGTAGTAATGAACAAAAGGATGAGTTGTTCGTCTCTTGCCGCCAATGGTTCCTACTTTTTTCTTAATGATACTTATGTAGAAATCATTGTTGCCGCTTCATTGACCTGTAGTAAATCCTTTGACATGGATACACTTCAACTTCAATTGAAAAACTCCCTGGTACCAGGATCATATAAACTTTCTGTGAAGATGGGTTCCGATAATAATACTATTCTCGATTATTGTAATACTGGTATCCCGGTG
This sequence comes from Bacteroidota bacterium, assembly GCA_023386855.1. Taxonomy (GTDB): domain Bacteria; phylum Bacteroidota; class Bacteroidia; order Chitinophagales; family Chitinophagaceae; genus Flavitalea. Next base: position 11,025 of record JAEWIW010000399.1, read on the forward strand.
GATGATGAATTGAGTTTTGAAGTGTTGCCTGTTAAGCCTACTCCTTTTGATAGTATCATTCCTGTAAACTGTGCTCCGCAAGCACTGGAATTTTATTTCAGGAATAGTATTCTTTGTAACAGTGTTGGTAAAGATGGAAAAGAATTTATTGTTCGGGGGCCTCAAGCTGTAAATGTTGTTTCTGCCGAAGTAAATTGTATTGACAAGAAAACCTCTTCCATAAGGATTATCCTGTCTGCTCCCCTGGTATCAGGTGGAGATTATTCGGTAGAGCTCGCAAGGGGTACTGATGGTAATACCCTGATTGACGAATGCAGCCAGGAAACCCCTGTTGGTTCAGTTGTCCGCTTTTCTGTAAAAGATACCGTTTCGGCAAACTTTACCTTTAGCATTACCCC